>JAHYJE010000006.1 GCA_019429105.1 Syntrophobacterales bacterium | reverse complement strand
CCCGGCCCAAGCGCCGCCGGGCGCCTCGAACCTGGTAACCATCCAGGCCAACTTCAACTACACCAACGCCAACCCCGCACTGACCGGCAGCTATACGCACCAGGACCTCACCATCGTCAGCGACGTGGCCCTGCTGTTGACCAAGGAGGTGCGCAATGTCACAAAGGACGGTCCGTGGGCGACCAGGAACACGGCCAAGCAGGGGGACGTGCTTGAATACCGCATCACCTATCTCAACAACGGCGTTAATCCAATCAACAACCTGGTGGTTCGTGACATGACGCCGCCTTACACGGCATTTCTCTCCGTGGCGTGTGGCGAGCCACTGCCGCCGAACCTGACCGCTTGCGTGCCCTCGATATCGGGCGGCGGCTCGATCCAGTGGACATTCACGGGCTCGCTGGCAGCGAGTGTTTCCGGAACCGTGACCTACCAGGTGAAGCTCGAATAAGGGGATGATAAGTCATTACGCATCACCCCCGCCCGCCCCTCACCCGTCAAGGGGGAAGGAGAAGGTATTTGGACGAGTTTTACAATTACCTCTATCGCTAATTATTGATAACAGTTTCTTTGTTGTTCGGAAAGGATAGGAGTGATTTTCCTTTTATGCCCAGTTTATTTTCTCCTAATTATTACTCCGGAACACTGCTTTCCCAACGTTAATCTCAATGTTCCGGAGAGTGATTCACGAAGATTGGCTACCAGTCCTCTTTCTGTTTTTCGAGCACCTTTTGGAAGTAGATTTCCGGGCTGGTCAGCCGGGAGATTTCCTTGTCGGAATAGCCGAGGGCCTTGAAATTAAGGACGCCGCTGAGGCCGTGGCAACTGGTGCAGGTCAGCGCCCCGGATTTGGTGACAAGGTGGTTGCTCCCGAAATAGAGCGTCTGCCAGCCAGGCGTCGGCTCGTAATTTTTAATTCCCAGGGTCTTTGCTGCCGAAGCTACGCCGGCCAGGGCGTCGCCCGTTGCCATCGGCGGGGCAAAATCCATCGCCATCAGTTGTTTGGTTTTCTTGTCGAAGAAGGCCTTTCCCTGAAATACCTTGAACGGATAGATCTTGCTCTTTTTGTCCTTCCGGCTCCCCTTCGGGCCGATAAACTCGGGGCTGTTTTTCACCTGCAGGTTATACCAGGCATAGACCGGAATGGTGGCCCGGACGTCGCCCTGGATAGTGGCCGGTTCGTAAAATTTATCCGCAAGCTGCTCCCATTTGGTGAAATCCTTCGCAATGGCGCCGCCGTTTCTGGGGATATGGCAGGTTTGACAGGCTATTTTCGCGGTATGACGGTTATAGGCCTGTTCCTTGTGGGGTTTTTCTCCATGACAGTCGCTGCAGGCGACTTTCACTCCGTCGCTTGCCCAGTTGTTCGGATCAAAACCGGTGGGAATCTTGTGGTTAACCGTCTTGTGGCAGTCAACGCAAACCATTTTCTTGGCCGCATGCACATCGTTTTCTTTTGTATAGGAAAAACCGCGCTTGATCAATACACCGCCGCCTGCCGACTCATGACAGACCATGCAATTTTTGACCGCCGGCTTGCCGATAGATGCCGCAGCCTTGACGCTCCGGTCCTGCCCCATCACGATCCGGCCCTGCGCATCCTTGAACGGCTTGCGCTTGGTAAAATCGTAACTGCTGGAGTGACAGATCAGACAATCAACTGCGCTTTCCGCTTCGCTGCCGACGCTTCCCACATCGCTTAGGTGATTGCCCGGATGGCAGGTGTTGCAGCCGGTGATCTTGGTCTTGCCGGTTTGCGGATTTACCGGCACTTCCTTCATGTTGTTGACGATGTCATTGCCGTTGCACATCGTGTAAATACGGTTTTTCATCCCGTATTCCTTCTCGGGATCGAGCCCTTCCACATTGGTTACCGGAGAAGCGTGTTTCCAGTGCACGGTGGAGAGGAATTCCCTGGCCTTCCCGGGATGGCACTCCTCACAGGTAACCGGCCCCTTGTAGCCGTTTTGTTCGATAAACTCCTTGCCCGGGTGCTCCGTGGCAAAAGCCGACGAAGCCACCAACACCCCCAGCAAGAGGGCAGTCATAACCTTATTGCTTTTCATCGGATCATCTCTCTTTCAATCAGTTAAAGCAGGAAGCGCCGCTTTACCGGCGACCGCCCCCCATCAGCATCCAGCCGTTTTCCGGAAATACGTGCTTACATTCTTGCCATCGATAACTTCATACTTGCAGCGGATTTCATCGCCCTCAACAATACGATGATCCTTGAGCTTGTCAAGGGTAAGCTCGTCATTGATAACAATAACAACGCTCTGTTCGGTCTTGTTGTCCTTGAGCGTCGCCGTTGCCGTTTTTGCGTCCTTGTCGGCCAGCTCGATTTTGGTTATCACCCCGACCATTTTCAGCTGGGCGGCAGCGGCGATCCCGGTCAGCGAAACTGCCAAAAGAGTTAAAGCGACCGCTAATAACACCATGAATCCTCTTTGTTTCATATCATTTCTCCTTTTTTAATTTTCAGAAAATAAAATTCAATGTTCATTAAATCGCAGACTTATTCATAGAAAACCTTTGTATGGCGCCTGCTTGCCCCTTTTGCATTTTGATCGGGACGGCGGCGCCGCCCCCGTCCCGATCAGGAAAAGGTGCTAACTAAAAATGAACTTCAAACGTTAAGTAGAGATCCTGGGCATTCTTCAGCGGCGCGGTCAGTTGCGGCGTCATGCTATTCAAATCACCGATCTTTATCGGCGCGCCCAGCCAACTGTTGCTTCCGGTGTAATCAAAATCATAGTACTGATAACCGATCCGGAAGAACGTTTTGCTCAGCCACGAAGAGATCGGCTTCAGCTTCAGCTCCTGAATGATATAGACTTCATAAACACTGCCGCGGACTCCCAGCTTGCTGGTCCACATGTCGTCGGCAGCCGGGCTGAAGGTGATCCAGTCCTCGGAACCGTGGTTATACTCAAGTCCGATCTTGGTAAGGGTGGACGGGATGTCATATCGGATGCCTGCATAGACAGCCCACCCGGTTTTGTCTTCCGGCACGCCGCTGTAGAGGAGCCCGTAACCGGTATCCAGACCGTTGAACTTGAGGGTATTGCCATTGGGACTTGTCCGGCTGAGGGCGCCATTGACAAACCAGTTCAGGTTGCCGATGCCCACCTTTTTCACATTGCCGAGAAAGTCCATTCCGTACCAGTCAATGTCGCCGAGATTAGTGGCAGGCGCCAGCATGTTGTACGGACCGGTAAGCATTTTCGGCGCGTCAAAGATGTTCATGCCCCGGTTGTACTGCAACTCCGCGCGAAAGCGGTCGGTTTCATAGGGGACGACGTTCAGGCCGATCATGTCCGTATTTTTCAAGCCGTTTCCGGTATCGGCATTTTTGATGTCGTTCTGGAATCCCCGACCATAGCATAATTTCAGGTAGGCGCCGGGCAGCGAGTCGATATCAGGCGCATATCCGAGGGTTGCGCCGTTCAAAGGCATAGTCCACCAAGAGCGCCGGGACTCCCGAGTTGCCGGGGGCCGGCTTGTTTTCCTTGAGATGGCTGGGAACCCCGCCGGTGGAAGGACGTCGGCCAATGGAAAACCAGATCGGCTGCTCGGCGATGTTGCTCCAGGTACCGTAAACGCGGTCAACGGCAAGTTTGTTGTCGCCGGGGACATGACCGATGGTGCCGTCAAAAAGGCCGGCCCGGTCAAACGAAAAGGCGGTATTCCCTGAACCGAGCGCATTGTCGTCCTGCGCCCCCGCCGCTTTATACATGAGCAGACGGGCAGTGACGGATACGTCCTCGGTCGCCTTCGCCTTCAGGTTGAGGCCGAAACGGTTTGTATAGATGGAGTCGCTCTTGACGTCATAGGCGTTCCGCATTGCCGTAGGCAGGGTAAGCGGGCCAACCGCCCCGCCGCCAATGGCCGCGCCGAACAGCGCTGGCTGGGTCATGGGGGCAATAGTGCCGGCGTTCATTGCCGCCATCAATGCCCCGACATTGCCGAACATGGTCATGCCGTCGGCATAGGGCGCCACCTGCCCGCGGAGATTGTCGTAGCGGAAGCGGTAATCGCCGCTGACGTTCAACCAGTGGCTTAACGATTTTTCTTCGTTTTTCTTGACCTGCTGTTTGACGGCATCTATTTCCTTTGTTTTGCCGACGTTCTCCTTGACCATTGCCTTCAACGCTTCCAGTTCCCGGGAAAGCTGATCAATCTTGCTTTGCAGCTCATTCTGATCGGCCGCCATTGCGGGGACGGGAAGACAGAAGGCGATCAATACTGCGGCGGTGATGAATACTCTCATGAACTTTTTCATTGTCTCTCCTTGCTGTATAAGTTTTTTCAAAATCAGTTTAGAGAGCCAATCGCAAAACTATTTGTCATTCCCGAAAGCGGAGCTTAATGTACACAATGCTTCTATCGGGAATACGGTTTTTCAAGCAGTTAGAACCAGATTATGAACATTAAACTTCGTTTTCCCGCTTAAAATCATTGCGGAAATGACAGAATGTGAGAGTTTTGCAATTGCCTCTAGAGTTCAGTCGGTTGTTCCCGAACAACCCGGTTTGCGGGGAGGCGACCTCCCCTGCCAAAAAAACGCCCGCTCCTTCATTGAAAAAAATTTGAAAACATCCTGCGCGTACAGCCGACAGGGACAACTTACTGCAAAAAAAACCGGGAGGATGCCTGTTTTCACTGACATCAATCCCGGATAGAATCGGTAACTGCGAAGAAGAGAGTGCCGGATAGCCAGCCATTTCTTCATTGCGCTGCACCTCCGCCCTTTCTTCATTACGTAAAGCTCCTCAATTGTCGCTCTTCAGATTGGCGGCAAGCTCGCTTTTTCCATTGATCTCGGCCAGCAGCACCTCTCTCATCAGGGAGCAGGCTTCGATAATCTTGATATTGGAAATCCGATAATAGACGGTTACCCCTTCGCGTCGGCTCAGTACCAGCCCGGTAGCCTTGAGCCCCCCCATGTACTGGGAAAATCTGGACTTGCCGAGTCCCGTCTTCTCCATCAACTCCGCGGCAGATAGCTCTTTTTCCTTCAGCTTGTTAATGATCTCCAAGCGGTTCGGATTTGATAACGCCTTGCATATATTAGCCTGAAGTTCGTATATCCTTTCCATTGCTTCCTCCCTTCGCAAAGTTTAAGAGTTTAAATTTTCCTAAACATTAATATATTTAAACAATATTGTCAATCGGTATTTTCATTCACCCCAGATAAATCTTGACAGGAAAAGGCGGCTGTGTTAGCCGTCCAGCGAGCTTTTAGTTCGGGAAGTTACGTTCTTTTGCAAGAGAATCTGTCTTGGTAGAGCCCCCTTGGGGGCATGATAGGGAATCCCGTTAAAATCGGGAGCGGACCCGCCACTGTAAGCAGCGACGATCCCCGTTACGGACTTGGAACAGTTTTACCGGCTCTGTTAGCTTGGTTCCAGGTCGCCGGCCACTGTCGTTATGATGGGAAGGCACGGGGGGAAGGATGACCTGCAAGCCAGGAGACCGGCCAGGATCAGACCCGTCATTATCTTCGAAGGTAAAGAAGACGGAATTTTATATCTGAGGATTATAAAAACGTGTAATCCCCGACCATAAGTTTTGTGGTCGGGGATTTTTTGGTTTATGCAACCACTTTTTTGGGAAACGAAATGGCAGTTCAGGAAAAAACATTGCCGCTGTATTTTGAAAAAGAAGAGACCCGGGAAAATGCATGCAGATTTCGTCTGAGCGCGATCCATGCCGCGATCGTCGCCTCTGTGGCGCTTCATGCCTTCTTTCTGCTTTTTTTGGCGCTCCAGCCAGCCACCGACACGGTTGCCGTACAAACCTTCCATATAAGTTTCGACGAAGATGGTTCGTATTTTTTACAAAAAGAATCGTCTGCTTCCCGGGCCGGAGGACAAAAAGAGACCGCTCCTTCGCCGCAAAGGGAACGGGCAAAGGTGCAAAATAATGCAATAAAGGCGGCGCCTGCCACGGCAAAAAAGATTGCAACGGAAGAGCTCCCCCAGACCATTGAAAAATCCGTTACGGAAAAATCTGCAGAGACAATCCTGCCGACCCCTTCCGAGATCGCAAAGGATGATGGATTGCTCGCGGCCGTGCCTGACGGCATTGAATACGGCCGGGGAACAACCCAACGCGTTTCGCAAAACAGCGGCGCGTCTGCGGGCACAGCAACCACCGGTGCGGCAGGAAGCAATCCCGGGGGAATCTCCAAAACTGGTTCAGAAACCGGGTTCGGAGGCGGTTTAAGCGGCCATGCCTCGCTTGGAACGGGAAGCGGCATCCCCCTCGAGACGAAATTCGGCGAAACAAACGCCCCGACTTTCATTCGCCGGGCAACTCCGGTTTATCCCTCATTCGCCCGCAGACAGGGAAAAGAAGGGCGGGTCGTTTTAACGCTCCTGATCGATCAGACGGGCAAAGTACAGCGGATTGACGTTACCGAACCGGCTGGTTACGGGTTGACGGAGGCGGCAATCGAAGCGGTCAGGAAATCTACCTTTGCGCCGGCCTCTGCCAATGGGCAGAAAGTCGTTTCCCGGGCGGTTCTCCCGATCCGCTTCAAACTGGAATGAAGCACTGCCTCCTCGCCCTTCCCACCCGGCTCAAGAAAGTTACCCTTCAGCCCCAGACCGGCGGATAATCCGAAAGCGCCGTCAGCCTTTTTCCACCCAGACGGGGACCCGCCTTGCCGCTTCGCGCATTTCCCTGTCAATCTGCCTGCTTTTTGGTTCAAGACGATTCAAAAGACTTCGGAAATCTTCAGAATGATTCATGATAACCGTGTGGCACAGCTCATGCAGAAGAACACAGCGCACCCAGTCGCGCTCTAAAAAAAGCAGCTTATAGCTTAAAGATATAGTCCCTTTTGCTGAACAGCTCCCCCAGCGGGTTTTCTGCCCCCGCACCACGGATTCCCTGAACGTAAATCCGTATTCAGCGGCCAGGGTGGAAAGCCAGGCGCAGAGTTCCTCGCGGGTGCGCCGCCGCAGCCAGTTGATCAGGACCTCGCGGCAGGCGGGTTGATGATGGACGGCGCCGTAAACAATCAGCTCCCCCGGCGCCTCGCTGACAATCCCGACCACGGCGGTGTTCATCGGGTTGTAGCGCACCTGCCATGCCTCGCCCAGCGCGGGAAGGTCAATGACATCCGGCAGGATTAAGGCGGGCCTGGTCTCCCGACCGCCGGGCATCTCGGCAAACCGGCGCAGATGGCTCTCTATCCATTTTCGCTTTTGCTCGATCAGCGCGGGGATCCGGGCCAGATCAAAATACCGGGGAGCAACTACAACAAGGCCGTACTGTGACGAGATCTGCAAACGAACGTTCCGCGCCCGCGCAGAAACGCGTACCCGATAATCAACTAACCTCTTCTTTGGCAACGGCAAATTTTTATCCATCCAATTCCTGACGTCCGGGACAATTTTTACAGTAGCTTCTGCAACCCGGTCCTCTTGCTGCTTCCCGAATTATTTCAGCAAATGCAGGCATTTATCGGCACTGTTTTCTGCCCCCAGCCGCAGAAATACCAGAGACAGAAGAAAAAAGCAAAAGGGAAGTCAAAAAGAGAATCGGAGCTTCAAAGATATTTTGCTTGACAATAAAGCGATTTGTGATTAGAAAACCCGAAAATCCTCAAGAACCCGGACAAAAAAGATTCCCTGATTTTTACCAAACCTTTGTAACATCTCAAGAAGGGCAGGCAGGTGGAAAATGACGTATGCAAGTCTTCAACACTATTAAAGGAGGGTTAAAATGAAGCATTGGAAAGTAGTGTCTCTGTTTTTTAGTTTATTAGTCGCAGGTCTGTGTTTAGCCGTTTCTCCTGTCAGCGCGCAGACAAAACCCATCGAACTTACCTACTCCAACTTTTTCCCGGCCCCTCACAAGCATGCCGTCCTTTCCGTGGAGTGGGGCAAAGAGGTCGAAAAAAGAACAAACGGCAGGGTAAAGGTAACGGTTTTCCCGGGAGGAACTTTGACTCCGGCAGCCCAATGCTATGACGGCGTGGTGAAGGGGCTCTCCGATGTGGGATTATCCGTTATGGGTTACACCCGCGGCAGATTCCCCCTGACCGAGGTCATCGACCTTCCGCTCGGCTACCAAAACGGTCTGGAAGCCACAAAACTGATCAATATCTACTACAATAAATTCAAACCGAAGGAATTCGACGATGTAAAAGTGATGTACCTGCACGCCCATGGCCCCGGCATCCTCAACACCAAAAAGCCGGTCTCGACCCTGGAAGATCTCAAAGGTCTGAAGATTGCCTGCCATGGTCTGAGCGCTAAAATAGTCGCCGCCCTTGGCGCTGTTCCGGTCGCCATGCCCATGCCTGACCGGTACGATGCGCTTCAGAAGGGCGTTGCAGAAGGCGGCGTTTTCCCTGCTGAGGCCCTCAAGGGCTGGAAACTCGCGGAAGTTGTCGGTTCCACAACACAGAACTTCGGCTCTGCTTACACAACAGGATTCTTTGTTGTCATGAACAAGGAAAAGTGGGCCTCCCTCCCCGCCGATCTCCAGAAAATTATTGAAGGCGTTAATCAGGAATGGATCATCAAAACGGGGCAGGCGTGGGATGAAATAGACAAGATAGGCTACGAGCTGGCTGCCGCCAAGGGGATCAAGATCATCAAGCTTTCCAAGGCAGAGGACGCGCGCTGGCATGAAAAGGTGCAGCCGATCTTGGGCGATTACGTAAAAACCACGAAGGCGAAAAACCTCCCCGGCGACGAAGCGCTCAAATTCTGCCAGGCAGAGCTTAAAAAACTTCAGAAGTAAATGTTCTTCAGGGAAGGGATGAGTTGCATCCCTCCCCTTTTCTTTTTAACCAAATCAGCCCCTAAATCGAAAATCCTCAATAAGGAGCGCTTCATGCAGTCAATTATCAACAAAGTGCAAGGACTGGGAAAGTTCCTTGATATCTTTGCCGGCATTGCCATTACCTTTATCATGTTGCTTACGGTATTGGATGTCATTCTGCGGTCATTTCGCATGCCGGTTGTCGGAACTTATGAACTGGTCGCGTTCTCCGGGGCAGTTGTAATCGGTTTCGCTGTTCCGCTTACCACCCTGCTCAAGGGGCATGTGCTTGTGGACTTTTTTGTCGCAAAGTTTCCCGAAGCCGTGCGGAATACAGTAAACATCACCACCCGGCTGCTCGGAATCGGGCTTTTTTCCATCCTCTGCTGGAATCTCATCAAAATGGGGATGGACTTTTACCGAACAGGGGAGGTTTCTCTGACGCTGCAACTGCCGTTCTACCCAATGGCTTTTGGATTGGGATTCTGCGCCCTGGTTCAGTGCCTCATTCTCATAGCCCAAATCCTTCAGGTTATTGGAGGCAGCTATGAGTGAGGTTACGATTGGCATTATCGGACTATCTACCGTCCTCATCCTGTTTCTGACCGGCATCGAACTGGCCTTTGCGATGGCCCTGGTGGGATTTATCGGGTTTAGCTATCTCGTTTCGTTTAACGCCGGAATGAACCTGCTGGCCAAAGACTTTTTTGACGCCTTTACCTCCTATGGGTTCACCGTCATTCCACTCTTTGTGCTGATGGGGCAGATCGCCTTCAATGCCGGCATCGCCAAAAGACTCTTTGACGCCGCCTACAAATTTATCGGGCACATTCCTGGCGGTCTGGCCATGGCAACCGTTGCCGGGGCGACTGTATTTAAAGCCATCTGCGGGTCTTCACCGGCCACCGCAGCGACCTTCGCCAGCGTAGCCGTTCCCGAGATGGATCGCTACAACTACAACAAGAGCCTCTCTACCGGAACCGTGGCAACCGTCGGCACGCTCGGCATTCTTCTGCCGCCCAGCGTTACCTTGATCGTCTTCGGCATCATCACGGAGCAGTCCATCGGCAAACTGTTTCTCGCCGGCCTTGTCCCGGGATTGATGATCGCCTTTTTCTTCATCCTTACCATCTATTTCTGGTGCAGGATCAATCCAAAACTTGGACCCAAAGGCGAGCGATCGACATGGAAGGTCCGGATTGCCTCGCTGCCCGAGGTGCTGTGGGTTGTTGGCGTATTTCTTCTAATCATCGGCGGCTTGATGTACGGTTTCTTCACCCCCACAGAAGCGGGAAGCATCGGCACCTTTGCCGTCCTGCTTTTATCCGTTATCAAAAGGGACATCAATTTCAAAGGATACATCAAATCGGTTGTGGAATCCCTGCGCACGGCCAGCATGGTGCTCATGCTGATTGCCGGCTCCGCGGTGCTGGGCCATTTTCTCACGAGGACAAAAATTCCGATGCTGGCGGCGGACTGGATCATCTCCCTTCCCCTAACGCCCGATGTGATCATGGTCATCATCGCCATCGTTTACCTGATCGGCGGCTCCTTCATCGATGATCTGGCCTTCATGATCCTGGCTACCCCTATCTTCTATCCAGCCATAATCAAATTGGGCTACGATCCCCTCTGGTTCGGCATGATCATCGCGATTACCGTCATGATCGGGGTAGTTATTCCCCCTGTGGCGATCAACGTCTTTGTGGTCAGGGCAGTCACGAAACAGCCATTCGGCGTTATTTACAGAGGGGTCTATCCCTTTCTCATAAGTCTGGTAGGCGCGGCGTTCCTGTTGTTTATATTCCCGCAGATTGCCACTTATCTTCCTTCAGTTATGATGAAATAGCTTTAAAAAAGGAGTATTGCCTTGCTTTCTGAACAAAAATACTGGAATCCCTATCTCGAAACGCTGTCGCGTGAAAAACTTCGCAAGCTCCAGCTCGAAAAATTCAAAAAGATTTTCAGTTGGGCATATGAGCGCTCGAAATTTCACCGCGGGCTCTACGAAAAGGCGGGAATCAAACCTGAAGACATCCATTCCTTCGCAGATATCCGGCGGATCCCCTCTGTGGAAAAATCGCTGATGCGGGGCATTCAGCGCAAGGACCCCTTCCCTTACGGCGATGCGCTGTGCGTGCCTCTTGAAGATGTGGCGGAATTCCGGCAAACCAGCGGCACCACCGGCCAGCCCGTTTATCAACCAGACACCTGGCAGGACTGGGAGTGGTGGGCCGAAAGCTGGGCATACATCCTCTGGGCGCAGGGCTATCGTCCCCGCGACCGGGTTTTCCTGCCTTTCGGATACAATGTCTTTGTCGCCTTCTGGGCCGGCCATTACGCAGTGGAAAAAATCGGCGCCGAGATAGTCCCCGGCGGGGTTCTGGATACCCAGGCAAGAATCCTGAAAATTCAGGAACTTGAGTGTACCGCCATGATGGCGACGCCCACCTATGTGCTCGGGATGGCCGATACGGCAAGGAAGATGGGCATCGATCCACGCTCGCTTTCCATCCGCCGGATCACCTGCGCCGGAGAACCGGGCGCCAGCATCCCCGCGACCAAAAAACGGATGGAAGATGCCTGGAACGCCAAGGTTTTTGACCATGCCGGCGCTACCGAGATCGGCGCATGGAGCTATGAATGCCAGGAACAAACCGGCGGTCTGCATGTGAACGAGGCCCTTTTCCTTGTGGAGATTCAGGATGTCGAGACAGGGGAGTATATCGAAGAGCCGGGGCGCCGGGGCAAAATGATCATCACGGCCCTCGACCGGCAGGCCCAGCCCTGCGTCCGCTTCGACTCCAAAGACATCATCGAATGGGCGCCTGATCCCTGCTCATGCGGAAGAACCTTCCGGATGATCAAGGGCGGGGTTGTCGGCAGGTCGGACGACATTACCAAGGTAAAGGGGGTGCTGCTGTCTCCCTCGGCGATTGAGGAGGTTGTCAGAGGGATGGATGGCCTGGCCGATGAGTTCGAGGTAATCGTTGACAAGGTAGGCGACATTGACCGCATCACCCTCAAAATCGAGATAGTTAAAGGACGGGAGGAAGAACGTAAGCGCATCGAAACCAATCTGAAGGATCAATTGCGGCTTAACACCAACCTCGGCTATAATCTTGAATTTCACGACTACGGCACTCTACCCAGATATGACGTAAAGGCAAAAAGATTCAAGGATTTGCGACAAAAACATTGAAGGGAGAAACCATGACGGGAGAAAAAGACCTGCAGGAAATTCGAAAAAAAATCAATTCGCTGCGGGAAACGGCGGAGGAAATCAAGGCAATGGGCGAGGATTTTCCCGCCCTCTACCGCAACTCCAGCCGCATTCTGGCCAGCATCAAGATGCTCGAGATCAACATCCCTGATGTGTCGGCCCTTTAAAAACTGCCGGGTTCAGGCTTCGTTCCGGCTTCTTCAGGTAGCTGCTCACCAAAGGTGACATCCACCAATAAAATCGAAAAAAAGGGAGAACGTGTTTTATGACCGAGTATGATTACTGGAAGATTTTCCCCCGGATGCCCAGGAAGGTGACGATCGGCGATATTACGATCCGTGACGGGTTTCAGCATGAGGAGAAAACCATCTCCACCGAGGCAAAGATTTTCTATGCCGAAGAGATGATAATGGCGGGGTGCCGGGAGATAGAGCTCACCAACCTCGGCAATCCCGCGGGCATCCCCCAGTTCAGGGATGCGGAAGCGGTACTGACGCATTTCCGCGGGGAGCGTTTCCGGAAAAACTGCGAACGCCGGGGCATCAATCCGGCCGAACTTACCTTTACTGCCGTTACCATCCGGGAAGTGGCGGTGGATAAGGCGATTGAGCTCCGCAAGCGGGGGATCGGCCCGGACCGGATTCTGATGATGGTTTCTACTGATCCGGAGCACCACTTTGCCAATTCCGGCACGACGCTTTCCCAGTACTGGAAAGAGGTGGAGCGGTGCATCAAGAAGGCCTCCGACGTCGGAATCAAGATGAACGGAACGGTCAGCACGATCTGGGGCAGCCCGATTACCGGCGCGACCGATATGGCGGATGCCGTCGAATTCACCAAACGTTTTTTAGAGTTGGGAGCGTATGACATAGAGCACGCCGACCACGACGGTTCCGCATCGCCGGCTGATGTTTACCGGTACTACTCGATGATTCTGGATGCGATCCCCGACCCCGAGGTGCATTTAGCCCATTTTCACGAAACGAAGCGGATCGCATCCGCGTCAGTTCTGGCCGCGATGCAGGCCGGCATCTGCCGTTTTGAGGCGACGCTCGGCGGCCTGGGCGGTCAGCCGGCAAATTTCCTCAACGATTGCCCGGTAAAAGGCACCGGGGAATATTATTACAAGGATCCGCGCTATGTCGGCCTCATCACGATGGAGGATCTGCTGGTGATGATTGACGAAATGGGGATCGAACACGGATATGACGTTGACCGGGTTTTGGCGCTGGGCAAGCAGATGGAAAAGACCATTGGCCGGCGGCTGCGTTCCGAGGCGATTTACAACGGGCGGACGGAGAAAAATGGCCACAGGGAATTCGCCCGTCCCGGTCTGAAGAAACTCACCGAAAAGCTTGGCGAGAAACCCGGGCAGCTTATCCCCGCGGATTGGGCGCCGCAGGCTGTGCTTCCGGAGCGGCTCCGTCCGCAAGGATGAGGCGTTGCCTGTCTGTCAGCCAAGTCCATGAAATCACAAACGGCGGTTTTTCGGCACAGGGGAAATCGCCGTTTTCCTGTTTTTCTCGGCCGCGATGACGGAAACACCATTATGAAGGATATGCTCACCATCGTCACTTCCCGGGACAGGGGCTCTCGGGACAAGATGATGAACGAAATCATCGAGAATCCCCTGATCAGCCGGATTTTGCTGCTCGCCGCCGGTGCTCAGGCAACCCCCGTCGCGCGTTGTGAAGCCATTCCGGCTGCGGATATTTATTCCGGGCAGGTTTGGAATGAAATCATCTACCAAGTTGCCACCCGCTATCTGCTGTATGTAGCCGGCGGGGATGTGCGGCCGGATCTGCGCGCCCCGGAGCGTCTTTTGTCTATTGCCCTCGCAACCGGCGCAGGAATGATCTATGCGGATTACGCCGAGTTGAAAAATGACGTCATCAGCGACCATCCGGTTAACGACTACCAGGCAGGGAGTATCCGCGACGATTTCGATTTTGGCCCGTTAATTATGATGGATGTTGAGGCCGCCCGTCATGCCCTGAAAAAATACGGGGCAATTGCTCCCTGCCGCTGGGCGGGTTTTTATGATCTGCGCCTGAAAATTTCGGAAGAGCACGAGTTGCTTCATCTACCGGAACGCCTCAGCATAATTGTAAAAAACGGCATCGAAAAGTCCGGGGAGGCGAAGGGAGGGTTTGCCTACGTTGATCCCCGAAACCGTGATTTCCAAAGAGAGTGCGAAGATGCGGCGACGGCGCATCTCAAACGGACAGGGGCATGGCTGCCGCCAAAGTGGAAAGATATTCCCGCCTCCCCGCAGGCGTTTCCCGTGGAGGCGAGCGTTGTGATTCCGATACGCAACCGGGTGAAGACTGTCTCCGACGCAGTCAAAAGCGCCCTTGCCCAGAAGACAGATTTTCCGTTCAATGTGATCGTTGTTGACAACCATTCAACCGACGGAACGACGGATATCCTCTTGGGGCTGGCCGAACAAACGCCGCAGTTGAAACTCGTCATTCCCCGGCGGTTCGATCTCTCGATCGGCGGTTGCTGGAACGAGGCCGTCTTTTCCACCTTGTGCGGCCGCTATGCCGTTCAGCTCGATTCCGACGACCTCTACGGGGGGGAAGCTGTCCTCCAGCGGCTTGTCGAGCTGCTGCGAACGGAGAACTGCGCGCTTGCCGTCGGTTCCTATACGATTGTCGATGCCGGCCTGCGGGAGATTCCGCCGGGGCTGATCGCTCATACCGAGTGGAGCGAAGAAAACGGCAGGAACAACATCCTGCGCGTCAACGGCGTCGGCGCGCCGAGGGCCTTTGACACAGCCCTGCTGAGGCAGATCGGGTTTCCGAACGTCGGCTATGGAGAGGATTATGCGGTTGCCCTGCGCCTCTCCCGGGAATACCGCATCGGCAGGATATACGAAAGCCTCTACCTTTGCCGCCGCTGGGGAGGCAACACCGATTCTGTTTTGACGGTAGAGCAGGTGAATCGTTACAATGCCTACAAGGATCGGCTTCGGACTATAGAGATTAAGGCGCGCCAGACCATGAATAGAAAGGAAACCGCTTTTGATGGCAAGTGACCGAGCCGTACATCTGTCAGAAAAAGAATATTTTTCAGTTTTTACCGGGGGAAAAGGGCCGGGCGCGCTTGCCGAATCGGCTGCGCAGTTGCTCAAGAAACAGAAAAAAAACTGGCCCGCCCTCGCTGCGGGCTATGCCGCCCTGGAGAAGTCCCTGACCAGGGAGATCGACGGCGGCAAATGGCGGGTGCAGATACAGTGCAATCCCCAGCGGATGGTCAGCAGCGGGGCGAAGCTCGATCCGGAAGCGATAAAAAGGCGGCCCTGTTTTTTGTGTCCGCAAAATCTTCCCGTCGAGCAGGAAGCAATCCTGTACCGTGATGATTACAATGTACTCTGTAATCCGGCGCCGATCTTCCCGGGCCATTTGACGATCGCCGCCATCCGGCATACGCCGCAGTCGCTCTCGGAAAACATGGAATTACTGCTGATGCTTGCCGATGATCTTGGCCCCGGGATGACCGTTTTTTACAATGGCCCCCGGGCCGGCGCCTCGGCGCCCGACCACCTGCACTTTCAGGCGGCGCCCTGCGGTTTTATGCCGATCGAAGAGGAGGCGCTTGCTCCAGAAAATCGGAGTGAAGCAAAGATCATGGATGGGGTGGAGATATTCAGAATAAAGGGACTGGCGCGGGGCGTTCTGGTAATCCGCGGAAGCAGCGATTCGGCCGTCAGCGGCGCGGTTGCAAGAATTTCGGGGATTCTCGGAAGCAGGATAACCGTTTCCGCGGGCGAGCCGCCACTGAACATTTTCTGCACCCGTACGGAAGAAGGCTGGCAACTGCTTCTTTTCCCCCGCTTGAAGCATCGTCCGGACGCATTTTTTCGCGAAGGGGAGCAGCAGCATGTCGTCAGCCCCGGGGCTGCCGATATGGGCGGGGTGATTATTACGCCCCGGGAAAGGGATTTTGACGCCTTGACCGCTGCAATGGTGGCCGACATTTACCGGGAGGTTGCGTACGATGACGCGATGGTCGGAGAGATTCTGGCCGAGCTATGAAGGGCTTTTCCCCCGCTGCGTCCCAGCCGGGGCGGAGATTAATTGGTTGTGATTTCCCGCCGGGATGGCAAGGCGCGCAGGCGGCCGACGATTACCCCGGTGCGGGAGCGCTTTTCCCGCAGGTAGCCATTCAGCGTAACGTCTGATAAAACTACCGCGCCGGCTTTACTGGATGCATGCATAAGGTGGGCCTTTTTTTTGACCAGCACGGCAAATCCGACGTGAAGAACGTCGATCCCCTCCCGGTTGGTTGTTATCGCGATAAGGTCTCCGTCGGCAATTCCCCCTTCCGTCTCCCCCCAGCGCTCCTTCGGGATGAAATGAAAGGCGCGCCTTGAGCAGGCCGCTTCCACCTTTTGCATTTTTCGAAAAATGGCGTCATCCTGGAGGGGCGGATGGTCGTCGCGGTGGCGGGTCAGTTCATTGAAGCTTTTGTTAACGGGAAGGCCCCCGAGGCGTGAAGTCATGTCAACTGCCAACCCCTTATGTTCGTTGTCTCCAAGCCAATCGGTGAAGTAATGAAGGCGAGACGGGTAGCCGTCTATCAGGCCCCCCCGGTAGCGTATTTTCTTCAGTTTCTCCAGATAACATTGGCAGTCGGTTTCCCCTGACTTAATCGCAAGCGCCAGTGCGATGACGCTTTCGACGAAGGTCATGCAGTCAAAGGCGCGCAGATTGGCAACAAGGATTTCTCCGCCTTCGCGCTCGAGTGTCTGCGGCTGGTAGGGGGCGCCGAGAAACTGCTTGCCCAACGATACGGCAAGCTCCGGCAGGGTTTTCTCATTGTCTTTGCGCTCTGCCGCCGCGCCGAGCAGCGTTTCGCAAATCTTCCGGTCTTCGGGGAGAAAAACGGCGGCTTCTCTTTTTTTGTCCACTAGTAAAACCTGCTGGTTTGAGCCAATTGCAAAAGTCCCGACTCTGTCATTCCCGCAATGATTTTAAGCGGGAAAACGAAGTTTAATGTTCATAATCCAGTTTTTAACTATCTGAAATCATGGATGCCCGACAAAAGCACTCGGGCATCCATGATTTCAGAGATTTTTACCCCAATATCGTCGGCCATTTCTCTTGCGTCATATCAATGGCAGATGGGGATTTCAGGGGGTGGCCATTCCCAGGGCGCGGCGGGTCATCATCAGGATCATTTTGGCATTTCCCGCCCGGGCCCGCATCAGATTGAGATAAAATTGCGTGGTGTCCTTCGCCGGAACGGTTATTTGCTCCTTTTTCTGCAGATGAATGGCTTGTGTGTCGCAAACTGTTGCACATAGCCCGCAGCCGATGCATTTCCCTGAATCAACTTTGCTTTTACCATCTTCCAGGGTAATTGCCTCCATCTGACAGCGGTCTATGCACAAGCCGCACCCGATGCAGAGATCGTCATCGGTAACCGCGTGGTAGTTGGAATAGAAATACTGGGCAGGGTTGTCCAGGAGTTTTGCGTTCGATAACACCTCACAACAACAGCCGCAGCACAGGCAGACGCAAAACGGATATTGGGAATTGGAGGGCTGCACCACCAGGCCGTCTTCCTCGCCTTTATCCAAAATTTTAAAAACTTCCTCCCGGGTAATTTCCCGTCCCCAGCCGTGGTCTTTATAATTGCGGGCCGCCGTGCCAAAGAGCAGGCAAAGCTCCCTTTCTTTGGTTACCTTGCAGGGCTGACCGAGCAAGTCCTGCCCCTCTTTACAGATACAGTCAACCACGTGGAAAGGGCCACGATGCTTCGTTAGAACCTGGCGAATGTCATCGTAAGGCATGATATTGAGATCGGGGGTAATGGAGCCTTTGGTCGGTACAGGACGGAGCTGGGTAAATTTGGGATTCAGGAGGGTGTCGCGAAATTTTTCATCGATATATTGCTTGAAATCCACATAAAACTCTTTTGTGAGATGGGCCACCTGAAATTCAAACATGCCGATCGCCAGCATCGTAACGCTGAAGATTTTCAGCCCGTTTTTGGTGATGCTCCGGGCAATGCTGCCCTGATCGGACATTTTGTCCAAAATTTTTTCCAGATCGGCAAGAAGGGGGTATTTTTTCTTCAGGCGTTTTTGAATAACGGTCGCCGGTTCAGGGATGAAGCTCATCGATAAGGCGATTTGCGCCTGTTCGGGGGTGAACAGATGCTTTAATATCCGAATTTCCACGCCGGATTCAGTGGCAGGG
This sequence comes from Syntrophobacterales bacterium, assembly GCA_019429105.1. Taxonomy (NCBI): domain Bacteria; kingdom Pseudomonadati; phylum Thermodesulfobacteriota; class Syntrophobacteria; order Syntrophobacterales; species Syntrophobacterales bacterium. The sequence goes on along the minus strand of JAHYJE010000006.1, from coordinate 75,556 downwards.
AAAGCAATCGGCAGTTTATCCAGTTTTTGCTGAAGTTTACGATATACTTTGGAATCAATGCTGTCATCAGCCATGTTTTTTACACGCTCCTTTTTTACCGGAAAATTAAGATCGTGGGACCTTCCATTTACCGTGCCTTGGGCCATCGATAATACACGATTAAAGTCAAGTGATCCTTGCGGGAAAGACTTTGAACTAAAATGAGTTGAGAAGTCAAGAAAATATTTTAACAATCCGGACCAGCCGCTCAACGGCCAGTCCGGTAAGAAATTCTCTGATTTTTTTGCAAACTTCGCTTATTGCAACCGTTCCCGACTAATCACGATCATGTCCGGTCTTCCGCCCTCTGCCCTGATCTCCGCGCTCGCGATCTTTACCCCTTCTTCTCACCTCTTTGGGATAACGTTCCCTGGGTAGATCGATCCAGGGACCACTCCGCGAACGGGAATAGTACCACCGGGCATTATTGTAATAATAGTGATAGCCGCCATAAACGTAGTATGGCTCCACCAACTCCACCGTTACGGGAAGAGCCGGGGCGATCGAGACGCTGGCGCCATGAGGTCCGATGGTTGCAGCGCAGGAAACAGACAACAAAGCGCCCAAAACAATGGCAATCAAAAATTTGTTCATATTATCCTCCAACCGATCACTGTCGCGATCATTTGTTTTTTCCCTTTCCCTTATTCCTGTCGTTAACTTTATTCTTACCCTGCGAGTCTTTCTTACCCCTGTCTGAGCCACGGTCGAGATCATGACCCTGCTTCAGGGCGTGAAATTCAGCGGAGCCAGGCTTGATCCCCAACTGCCTGGCGATGACGCCCCAACCTTTTTCCTTGTTGACCTTGTACACATCGACCACTCTTTCCGGCGGATTATGGGACAACTCTCCCAGCCTGAACACCATGTATGCGTCTGCCGGATCAGCGATATTCCCCAGCACTGCGCTGATTTGGGCATCGCCGATCTGGAAGCGGGTGGCAAGCCTTGCCCTGAACCCTGATGAATCAGCCTGCGCCTGAATATTAAGATCCCTGAACCAGTCAAAATCTCCGGCGACTGCCGTAGTCGTTGCTGTAAACAGCATGCCCAAAATCAGCGCGGCCATTTTATTCCATTTCATAAGCACCTCCTTGCTTTATCTTCTTCTCACCTGTGTGCTGAAGACAAAATAAGCAACACTCGCCTCTCGTGAAACTTTGATGGTTACTATTGGCGTACCGGGAATTTCTGTCAAGTGAAAAAAACAGCAGGGTGTGATTGATTTCACATTTATTACATTAATTATTTTGCAGCAGTACCGAATAAATCATCCCTGACATACCGGAGCGGGAGTTTTGCCGAAAGGCAATTCAAAACTACCCCAATAGACAAAGGGTGGTCAGATCGCATCCCTGACCACACTTTGTCGCTGTTTTCTTTTTATGGTGCCGAAGCCGGGACTTGAACCCGGACGGATTGTGTCCACTACCCCCTCAAGATAGCGTGTCTACCAGATTCCACCACTTCGGCAGCGAACCGTGAAGCGCCATGCAAGGGCTGTTACCAACGCATCGCGGCGGAGCGTGTCATTACCTGTTTAAAAAAACTTTGTCAATATAAAAAGAGCCGTCCGGGGAGGCTTTTCCTGACCATTGTCGCTGTTCCATATCCTGATGATCAGAAGATGGCCCGCCGCGTTTTCGCTATTTGGAGCTCAGCGGAGCGGCTGGTTGCCCCGGCGCAGTCGGTGCGGCTGTTGGAAACTGAGCCGCCGTTTTGGGGGCCGGCGCGGCTTGCTGGGTGGCCGGCTTTACCGCGCCTTCCATCAGCGACGAGCCCTTGTGCGAGGCCATGTAGGAGAGGCCAAAAGAGGTCAGCATAAAGACAACCGCGACGACTGTCGTCATCCGGCTGAGGAACCCCCCCGGTCCGCTGCTGCCGAAGACTGTCTGGCTTGAACCTCCGAAAACAGCGCCCATGCTGGCGCCTTTTCCTGCCTGCAGAAGAACGACAAGAATCAGAATCAGGCAAATGATGACGTGTAAAATGGTGATCAGTGTATGCACTTTTTTATACCCCTTGATTTGATTTATATTCTACAATCCGTACAAAAGATTCCACATCCAGACTCGCCCCGCCGACAAGCGCCCCGTCAATGTCCGGCTGGGACATGAGCAGGGCGACGTTCTGGGGTGTAACGCTGCCTCCGTACAGGATGACGGTCTCTTCCGAAAGTTCTTTTGAGTGCCTTCCGGCTATCCAATTCCTGATAAACCGGTGTATTTCCTGGGCCTGCGAAGGCGCAGCCGTTTCCCCCGTCCCGATCGCCCAGACCGGTTCATAGGCGATAAGAATGCGCCTTATATCATCGTCGCCAAGATTATTCAACCCTTCTTTCAGTTGCTCTCCAATAACCTCTTCCATCCTGTTTTGTTCTCGTTCCCGCAGGGTTTCTCCTATGCATAATATGGGATTAAGCCCGGCCCCAAGGGCGGCAGAGAGTTTTTTGTTAAGGCGTTCATTTTTCTCGCCGAAGAGGGTTCGCCTTTCCGAGTGGCCGATGATTACGAAGCTGCAGCCGGCTTCCCGAAGCATCCCGCCGGATATCTCGCCGGTGAACGCGCCTTTATCCGCCTCGTGGATATTCTGCGCGGCCAGCGATATCGCTGATCCGCTGATTACGGCGGAAACGGCTTGAAGGGCGGTGAAGGGCGGGGCGATGATTATTTCGGGCAAATCAGGTTTATCTGCGAGCGTTTTAAGTAAATCAGCGGCAAAGGCGACCGCTTCGCCAATGGTTTTGTTCATCTTCCAGTTCCCTGCGATTACCGTGCGCGTCAAGTTTCCCTCCCCTTTTCATTTAATTTAATTAATCAATGTTTTCCAATTCATCGGGAGCGATAGAAATTTACTTCCGTTTTGACGGCATAATAGCCGTTTATCTCAACGTCCGTCAATATTTTTATTCCACAAATTTTTATTTTGAGCTTGACAAAAAAAGTTAAAGAGTTTAGAAGCCCATGTTCTGTGAAGAGATACTGAACGCAGGCTTGGAAAAGAAATGCGCCTGTAGCTCAGCTGGATAGAGCAACGGACTTCTAATCCGTGGGTCGAGAGTTCGAATCCCTCCAGGCGCACCATATATGGATGGTGGGTGTAGCTCAGTTGGTTAGAGTGCCGGGTTGTGGCCCCGGAGGCCGAGGGTTCAAATCCCTTCACTCACCCCAGTTATGGCGCCGGGCAGAGGTAGAAACAGCAAAATTATGCGCCCGTAGCTCAGCTGGATAGAGTCGCAGACTTCGAATCTGTTGGTCGTAGGTTCGAATCCTACCGGGCGCACCAGAAAAGTATAGAATCAGGGCCCTTAGCTCAGCTGGTAGAGCAACTGACTCTTAATCAGTAGGTTGTCGGTTCGATCCCGACAGGGCTCACCAATTAAAAAAGGGGGTTAGGCAATGAAAGCTCAACCCCCTGTTTTTTGTTTGCAGGATTTCTCCCCATTCTCTCCCCACTTTCAGAAATTCCATGCCCCTTTGCCTTTGAGATTTAGCCTTTCTTTTCCAGGATAAATAATCTTGAGAGGCAATTGCAAAACTCAGTGTCATGCCCGAATGCTTTTGTCGGGCATCCATGATTTCAGATAGTTAAAAACTGGATTATGAACATTAAACTTCGTTTTCCCGCCCAGAAGCGTCGCGGGAATGACAGAGTCGGGAGTTTTGCAATTGGCTCTTGATACAAGATTTCCCCAGCAGTCCGGCCTTTCTTCTTTGATCTCCTGGGTGGGGAACATCTTCCGCCGCTTGAAATAGTGACTCACCTGGGAATCGATCAGAACGGTGACCTCCAGATTCTGCTCCTCGGCGAACCAGATGTTGGCGCTTTTATGAAGGATGGCATCAAGGTCTGCCGGTACTTCCCGGCAGCATGTTTTCAATAGTCGGAAATCCGTGATCCGGTCGAGGGCATAGCGTTTGAGGATACCAGTAGCGAGTTCATTGCCGATGAGATACCAGAAACCACTGAAATAGACGACCCGATAGGGATCTATTTGGGCGGGATGGGGACCCTTGTCTGCCGCATATTGAAAGGAAACCTGCTTCTTCTCCCGAATGGCCTTAACAATTTTATTCAGAAGGTTGCTGTCCAAAGGAACAGCGTCGTCAATCTTCACAAAGACAGGCATGGAGGTTACGCAGTCATACAAGTGGTCCAACACACCATCCGCAGCCTTCTGGAAGGGCTGTCCCAACTGACCCACAATATTCTTAAGGGCTACCACCAGGGCCAGCTCCGTGTCGTCAAAGACCTCCAGGTTCTTCACCAGATCCTTGCTCATCTGGTGGACGCCTTTTTGAAGCTCATGGAGAGGGAATCCCGATTCTTTCAGGAGTAGCAGATCACGCTGGATTGTCCGGGGTGTGGTCTGGAATTGCTTGCTGAGCCAACTGCTGGAGACTTTTTCCTTCTCCATAAAGATTCGAAGGATCTGCCCCAGACGGATCAGTTTCGTCTGCACATTTTGTTCACGGGCCATCGCTTTTCCCTCCTTCGGCACCGACAATAAAATGCTTACCCAAAAATAATGCGACGCTCCTTTGTCGTTCTGGTCTGGAATTATCAGAGACAAACGCCTAAGGTCAAGACAAAAGAGGGAAAGGAGGAGGAAAAATGGAAGCGATCGTTAAAGTACAGATGGAAGGAATAAAATTCGGGGAGATTCAGGTCCACAATCATGTGGCGGTTATCCCCATGATCGGCAACGGCGATTCCGGCCCGGATTACCTGACCATGAAGGAGGCAATGGAAGGCAATTTCCTCACTGTTACTGAAGTGACCGAGGGCGGAGCTGTCCCGGAGCTTAAGGTCATCAACCGGGGTGAAAAGCCCGTCTTGCTCCTCGACGGTAAAGAACTGTCGGGAGCCAAACAGAATCGTGTGCTAAACACCACAATCCTGATCAGGGAAAAGTCCGAAACAGCCATCCCCGTAAGCTGCACCGAACACGGGCGCTGGTCTTACAGCTCTTCTCACTTTGAGGAATCGGGATATATCATGTCGGCCAAGCTGCGGCGGGTGAAAAATGCATCGGTGTGCGAGAATCTAAAAGCCATGAATGCTTTTCGGTCTGATCAGGGAGCCGTCTGGGATGAGATCGCAATTCAGGCTCACGTAAATAAAGTCAGTTCCGTTACAGGAGCAATGAACGACATTCTGGAAGCAAAACAGGAAGATCTGGACACCTTTTTGGAGCATCTCCCGATTGTTGCCGATCAGAATGGTCTTCTCGTTCTTGTGAACGGGGAAGTCGTCGGTCTGGATGCGGTCTCACGCGCAGCGGCATTCAGAATGCTCCATCCCAAGCTGATCCGGAGTTATGTGATGGATGCCCTGACGGAGAAACCGGCAAGAGGAAAAGAAACACCTTGGGAAAAGGCCTATGCATTCCTGAAAAAGACTCTCCGGTGCACGGAGCATCCATTCGACTCCGTCGGCTACGGCCGGGATTACCGCTATGAAGGAAAGAAGCTCGTCGGTTCCGCCTTGGTGTACGAGGGCACAGTGATTCACATGGCCTTCTTTCAAATCACGGAAACGGAAAAGGCCGGCCACATGTCTCCCGTCTCCCGGAGAAGGGCGTACCGGACAAATCAATAAACATCGAGGCTAAAGAATGGGAATGAGCATTTTTTCTCAGCCGCTTCGGAAAGCTCTTCCCCTTTGGCATTCTGTAAAGGCATTTACAGTCGTATAAATTTTGCCGAGCAATCGAAATAACCCTTGGCTAATCGGCGATTGTTTGATCAATTTCGCTTGCATGCAAAAATGTGATCATTAAAAAACACCCTTTGATCCGGCAGCGCGCCTTTTTGAAGATTTTCCGGAAAAGGAAGCCATGGAACGAACGCCCCACAGACCCCGCGTCTCACCAAAAAGACCGCGGGGTTTTGTATTTAACGGCTCTTTCCGATTTTCGGGAGGCGCCGGTTGATGCCCGCGAAGGACAGCATGCAAATCGTCTGTGCGGAAGGTGAAGGGCAAAAGGTGGAATTCAAGGCCGCCATCTCCGGAATAGCCAAGGAAATGGCGGCCTTCGCCAATGCATCCGGAGGTTCCATCTTTCTGGGCGTTTCCGACGCGGGGAAAATCGTCGGAGTGGCCGATTCCAACCGCTTGCGCAGTCAAATCCAGGATATTGCCAACAAATGCGATCCGCGTATCCCCATCCGTCTGGCATCCCATCGTCAGGTTGTGGAGATCATCGTTCCGGAGGGCGTGGACAAGCCTTACCGGTGCAGCGAAGGTTTTTTCCTGCGTATCGGCCCCAACTCGCAACAACTCAACCGGGACGAAATCTTCCGTTTTGCGATCAAAACGGAGAAAATCCGCTTCGATGAACAATTTGAAGAAAAGGCGGATGCGAAAACATGTCTCCATACGGAGAGAATCAGTGCCTTTCTGCGCAAACGGGGACTTCCCGGGAAGACAGCCCCGGCGGACCTCCTCATCAATCTGGGCATTGCACAGAAACAGGAAAACCGCCTCCTGCTGACCCGTGCGGCCATCCTGTTTTTCGGTCGCGAACCGCAGCGTTTTTTCCCGGAGGCCTGCGTCACCTGCGCCCTGTACGCCGACGAGACGCGGGCCAGGGTTCTGGATCGCATTGACGCAATCGGAACATTGGAGGAACAATTCGAAGCAGCCTCAGGATTCATCCGCCGCAATCTCCGCGTCGGTTACCGGATTGAAAAGGCGGGCCCCCGAGAGGAAATTCCCGAGATCCCGGAGCCGGTCTTCCGGGAGGCACTTCTGAATGCCGTGACCCACAGGGATTACTTTGCCGATGCGCTGCGCATCTATGTGCATATGCATCCGCAGCGAATGGAAATCGACAGTCCCGGTGGCCTTCCTTACGGTTTGTCGATGGCGGAACTTGGAACGCGCGCGATGCCCCGCAACCGTCTGCTTGCCGATCTCTTCTACCGCACGGGATACGTCGAGCGCCTGGGCAGCGGCATCTATCGCATGCGGGAGGCGATGGCCGCAGCGCATCTGCCCCCGCCGAGATTTTCTTCTACGGAACATGCCTTCCGTGTGGAAATCTTCTCGTCGTTCGAGGCGGCCGGTCTGATGCCGGAAGAAGCCAGAATATGTCAGTGGCTGTCCACTCAAGGCAAGGCATCGATCATCCAACTGATGGATTTTTTCAACTTGCCAAAGACATCCATGCACAGGCGAATTTCAAAACTGGTTGAAGAGGGATGGATCGTATCGCATGGATCCGGGCGAGGGACCTATTATATCGTGGGAGATGGCTCCAGTTCAGAAGACGGAACGAAAGCGGAACGATAACATGCAATCATGTTGGATAGTTGGATCAATGGTGAGACGAAAGCGGAACGATAAATCCGCCTTTTCTGCCCACGACATCGTGGCACTCAACGCCTTCCATATTCAAGGCTAATAAATGACAGCAAATAAAAATGTTTAATAGAAGCAGAAAAACTTATATTTTAAAATGTGATCAGGGGCACATTTTGCTCCAATTATTTTTTGAGAACTTTCAGCATTTTGGAATTGATAGATGAATCGAGCTTCACTTGGTTGCAAATACAAGTCCACTGTTTGACAGATTGCTCCGGATTACTGAATTCGGAATGAAACGTGCGTCTGCGTAACTGATTATTTCCTGGTAATGAAGTATAAGGCTGTTTGTATCTGAGCGGTTCTCTATCTACAGGGAATTCAGCTTGATATGCTATTACGCATAGCTCTTGTGAAACGCTTCGGCAGTAAATTTAACGAATTCCTCAGTTTTTTCGGGGCTCCGAGCGACAACTTGCCATGGTTCCAGGCGCGCTATCTCTACCTGCAAATCTTTCGCGGACTTTGCACTGCAACCCAGGATATCCTGGATCGATCCGCCGGCAACCCCCTCACATTGGAAGATAAAGGCAAATTCGAGGAGCTCCTGAAAATTGAAAAACTTCTGCTGGTAATCATTGGGCGACTGGCTGGCAAAAAATACCACGACACCTTTGGATCGACCCTCCCTTATGATGCGTTGCAAGAAAATATTATTCTGATTCAAATAGTTATGGGCTTCATCAATCACCAAAATTGTACGAATTGTTCGTCGCCCATTCTTGATCGGACTATCCGGCAAAACGGACATCTCTTTATAGAGACGCTCGATGACAAGGTAGGCAACCAGTTCCTTCAAAACGGGCATTGTGTGAACGTCGATCAATATCGTGCGATCTGAAAGCCTGCCAATAGGGGCTATATCGCTGCCGTGACGCCAGAAAAGGTCGAAATCAGCCAAGTCTCGAAGCACCTCGATTAAGCTGTCATCCTTTTTATTGTCTTCTTCGTACATCGCTATAACTATTTGGTAGATATCATGAAAATCAGGATAAGGCGCCACAGACCCCGCCCGTTGCGCATAGGCGGCCCGGATGGCCTCGGTCAAAGCGCCTTTTTGAACCACACCCAGTTTGCTGTTGATGGACGCAAAGCTTTCCGCTTTCTCTCTGGCAGAAACATTTATCGTTTGTTCGTCGTAAGCGGGGAGAACGAACGGGTTGATGGGAAGATTTTGACCGCTTTGCAGCAGGCGGTAAGGAGTGACCTTGGCTACTTCAAGAAAACGTCCATTATCAACGACATCTCCCTTGTAATCGAAATAGATGAAATTGGTCTGATAATTGGACTGGATGCGAATATCCGTCAAAATTTTCAGGAGAAATTGTGTTTTCCCGACACCGGGTTTGCCCATGATGGCCAGATGAGAATTCGCGTGTTTGGCTGTATTATTTAGTTCCATGGTCAGTTCATGCCGTTGCAGAAGAGTCCGGCCAATAAAAATGTCCAGGTCACGTCCGGCTGCTTCACGGCCACCGCCAAATTCGACGTCGTTCAGCAAACGATGGAGGAGGCTATCCGCATCTCGCCCACATTCCTGGAAAAGGTTGCCCAAGATCGCCGCACCGTTATCAATATGGTTTTTGACAATAGAACGATTTGAAAAAAATTCATCCTCAGCAATATCCCGCTTTTGGTAAACATAGGAAATCAGAGTGCGTATGAACACCTCATCCTCGCCAATAAACGTGGGGCGCTTCATTTCACCGCCGGTAAAGCTCGCGCTCTGCGGCACGTTTAACCCTGCTTTTTCAAGCGACAAGGCGAAGGCAATCCGGGCCAGAGTCGCCTTTTCCAGCTTTGTTTCAAAACGTAAAGCGCTGAGAACTTCATCGGCGTCGTTCGATGTGTAAAGACGATCGGCCATGCTTTATTTCTCCCAAAAATAACCTCCTCTGAAAGTCGTCAATTCCTGACGCTGATCAAATTCGAAGCTGCCGGCGCCGCTAAGCCGCGCTTTGAGCGCCCGATAATAATCCTTGTCTATCTCCGTATCGGTTGAAAGGATAACCACCTGTTCTCCCGCATTGGGGAAATAGTTGTTCACAATGTTATCTCGGTGTGTGCTGTCCAGACGGGACAATGGCGTATCAATGATAATCGGGAGTTTAAGTTGGCTCGTTTGGGCCAGGCCCCAAAGCAACGAAACGGCGAAGACTTCCTTTTCACCTGCCGAGAGCCCTGATTTCTTGATCTCGTGCCCATTGCGATCGGTTATCCGAACCTCATAGGTCTTGTCATCAATGATGATATCCTTGATCAACCCGCTGCGACTGGAGAGGAGACGATACATATCGAAGGTCTTCTCCTGCAGAAAATGAACCTTGTTCTTTCGCAGGCGGACGATGAATTGATTGAGGACACCGGAAATAGCATCGCACTCCTGAATAAAATCGGCCCGCTCCTTGGAAATGTGATGTTTCTCGTAAAGTTTTTCTATTTCCACCTCGATCTCGCTAATCCGTTTTTCGAGGGAAATAATTTCTTCTTCCAACAAGCGCAACTGCTCTGTCTTACGGCCAATCTGAGTCGAACAACCCTCCATCTCCGCCTGCAACTGATCAAACAATTCCCGTTCCGATTCCGTCATGGCACCGGCCTTACTCAATCCCTCAAGCTGCCGGAGCTGAGATGCCAGTTCACTTTTTTCCTCCAGAAGAGGTTTGAGGAGAAATATATCGCTGGTCTCCAAAACCTCCATCTTGTTCAAAACCCTGGCCGCATCCCGATCTGAAAGGTCCAGAACCTTAGCTATATTTCCTTTTGCGTCGCCTTCCTTGAGGAGGCGAAAGATGCGCTTTTCTAGTTCAGCCATTTTTTCAGCGGACAGCTTTTCCTGGTAGATCGGCTCCGGTTCCTCCACGACCCGCACGATACGCTTGGCCAGACCGGACGCATGCTCCTTGATTGCCTCGCCGGTGGCTGATTCCCGTTCAGCCTCAATTTGTCGTCGGATGCCTTCAAACATCTTGCCCGTAAACGCAAATGGCAGCGCCTTCTCACAAAGAGAGCGTATTTCACTCTCCACTTGGGCAAGCCGCAGCGCGACCTGAAGGCGTTTCTTTTCCTGTTCACGCATCGCCTCCCGCGACTCCGGCGCCGCATGAAATGCCTCGGCAAACCGTTCTCTGGCCTCCTCCATCTGTGCTTTGAAACCGGCCAATTCTTCCCGTACTCCATCCCGCTCCTGGTTTTTGCGAAACAACTTGCTCCGTTCTTTCTTAAGCTCGCTCCGCTTGAACTCCAGGTCTTCGTCGGAGATTTCGACAAATCCCTTACGTTCTTCCTGCTTGATGTAAAGGATGTCACCGGCAAGACGATTGATATATTGGATGCCGAGGGCCGCCTCCAGGGAGGATTTAAGCCGGATCTCTGAATGATCATCTGCGGCAATAGTCTGAATTTTCTCTCCATCGAAAAAGAAGAACTGGGTGATGCCCGGCGGAATCATCGAGCGGATAAAATCCTGCCAGATTTCTTGATTCTGAACCGAGACGCGCTTGCCGTCCCGAACGATTACCAATCGTTCCGTCAGGTCGCGCGGTCTGGGGTCGCCCGTTGCCCCGGCGGTCCAGGTGCGTTTCACCACCAGTTCCGAAAAGTCATCCATTTCCATGACCAGTTCAAAAGAGACGCTGGTATTGCCTTTAGCCTTCTCGCGGCGGTTGATGTTGCGGTATATGTCATCCGATTTGGCCCCGTAGAGGCAGCAGTTGATCGCTTCCGTGAAGGCGGTCTTACCTGCGCCGTTCATTCCGCCGATAAGGAAAATGCTTCGTCCATCCTCGCCGATTGGGAAAGTGATCTCCGTCGCGAACTGGAAAGATTTGTAGTTTTCGATGATCAGTTTGCGGAATTTCATCGGTGGTCCTCGCTGAGTTCCCAAATGCCGTTCGGAGAATCACTGCGTAGAGTGCCGTCGCGCTTCATTCGCAATCGCTCCCATTGTGCATTGTTTCTCCATACAATCGTTTTACCATCTTGACGTACCGCCAAATCGCCGGGGAGCAACTTACCAGCAAGCTGCCGTTCCATCTCATCAAAAACATCACTCACCCGTGCACGGTTGCCGAGTTTTTTAAGTGCTCGGATTATGTTTATGCGAAGAACTTCAAGGCCGGTTTTTGGCATATTTGAGCGCGGACCCGTTGACCTTCGAGTCATACCTGGAGACGTGTGCCTTTCAAGGCGACCCTTCAATTCTTTGACAATCCCCTCGAAGCCAGCTGCAAGATCGCTGAGAGCTCGAACAGATTCGGATTGAACTTCTATTGCCGCCGCGAGCTTCGTTTTTTCCGCTCGAAAAACATCCGGTACTGCTACCTTGGACCTCTCCAATCTATCAATCGTCCGGGCGATGATGAGCAGCTGCGCCTCTTTTTCTGCGGTATCCGCACTGGAAGGTGTTTCCACAATTTCGTCAATGACATTGCGGCAAAGTTCGATCAACAGACTGGGGTCTTTTACGAAACGGTCAATGTCGCTATCGCTGTTCATGACGGTTCCTCCTACACCGGTGAAGGCTTGCACTTGAGAATCTCCCGCAACGCATCGTAAACGCCGGTCCGCCGGTCTTTGAATTCGTATTCGTAAACCGTTTCCAGAAGTTTTAGTACTTTTTGATGGCTTACGCCGTTCTGTCCGCAAAGTTCTTCGAGGAGCAGCTTGTCATCGCCCGATAGGTTCATGTTTTATTTCCCCATTTGCCATTCGTCAATCGCTTGATGGTTTTATCAAAATCACCGTCGAGACGGTCATATTGCCGAATCCGCTTCTGATTGAGCTTCTCGTATTCGCCTTCAGCTAACTCCTTGGCCATTTCGTGTGAAATCGTTCCGGCGTGCGAAAGAATATCGCGGTCGTTGACTTCCAGGAAGGCATCCAATTTCTTGATCCAGTCCGCCATGTGCATGGGGATGCGCCGCATGGCCTGGCCTTCGGCGAAGATCAGGTATTGCTCCACCAGATTGTTCAGGGCCAGCAGCTCCTGCTCGGTGAGGTAGTTTTTGGCAATGGTCACGTCCTGTTTACGAACCTTGGAACCGCGCCAACTAGTCAAACCCATGTTGGGCCTGTCGCTGTTGGCCCGCCCATGGATAATTTCCGCCGCCGTCTTGCCGGTAATGGCCCAGTGCATTTTATTCTGGACGGTTTTGAAAAAGTCGATGCTGATCTCCAGGGTAGGGTCGTAGTCGATGCTCGTGGCATAGATATCGGTGATTTTCTGATAGAAGCGCCGCTCGGAGGTGCGAATGTCCTGAATGCGGCGCATCAACTCGTCAAAATAGTCGAACGGCTGGTCTGGATTTTTCAGGCGTTCGTCATCCAGCACAAAGCCTTTGATGATGAATTCCCGCAGACGCTGGGTCGCCCAGATGCGGAAACGGGTGGCCACATGGCTTTTCACGCGGTAGCCCACGGAGATAATCATATCCAAATTGTAATAATCCAGCAGGCGTTTTACATCCCGGTTCCCCTCCCGCCGAACCGACAAATATTTTTTGTGAGTTGACTCCGGGGCCAGTTCGCCTTCCTCGTAAATGGAGCGAACGTGATGGCTAACGTTCTGCTGTGAGCTTTGGAAAAGTTCGACCATGTGTTGTTGGGTGAGCCACACCGTCTCATCCTCCAGCCGCACGTCAATTTTGACCTGGCCGTCTTCCGTTTCATAGACGAGAAACTGGCCCTTGCCGGATATCCTGCCATCACCGGATGTCAGGTCTTTGCTCATGACTTCACCGCCTCCTCGATGAGTTGTTCCACCCGGGTTTTGGCTTGTGCGAGCAGCGCGTTGGATTCCTTTTGTTTTAACAAACTCTCACGCACCAAATCGCCTATGGTTCTCTGCTTTGTCGGGTCCAATAGCGGAACGATGAAGCGGTCAATGTCCATGGGGTATAGTTCGGCCTGTGCGCTTCCTCGCGCGTGTTTCTGAGTTTGAAACTGTCCAATAATAGATTGAAAAACCAGCGCCATGTAGGCGGCGTCAATTTCAGGGATCAGACGCAAAATATTGACGTGGTTGCTTGCAAGTGCAGGTGTATTGCGCAGATAGACGTTTGTTCGACCAATGTATGCTCCGGTCGTGTAGATAAGAAGGTCATTGTTTCGGATGTGCCCTTCTATGGATGAAGCGAATGCCATTTCGCTGGTCCTTTGCAGTCCATCATAATCAACGTGTTTTGGCCCAAGATGTTGGCTGTTGACCACATCCACCGGTCCATTACTGACATATATCGGCTGTAGCCCCCGACGGTTGACCGTACGGATTTCACGAACCCGCCTTATTGGAAAAGCAGCCAAGTGCGAGAAGAGTTGCACGAACCTTGGTTGATAATGCTGTGCATCCGACCGGAGCGACTGATTGAGCTCGCTGAACCGTGCCGTGTAGCCAACCGGCTTCTGGAAAAGTAGTTTGTCCAGTCCGAGCTCCGATTCAAGAAGTTTACGGGCTTGAGTGTAGATGGTTTTCGATTTTCTCCTCATCAGATATGCAGTTCTGGTGAGCTCAGCGATCTCTAATTCTGCATCCCCCAATCGCGGTACTACTATGTGTCCTATGTTTTTTATGTAAAGGTTTAACTGAACATTGCCTGCAGATTCCCGAAGTGACTGAAACTGCCCATACTTGGAATTTAGGAATGTGGAAAGATAGAAAGGTGAGAAATCGTTTGGTTCTTTAATTCTAATGATTCCAACGTGTCTGTCACAATTACAGGGCGTAATGTCTTCATCAACTACGGCCACATTTCCGATTGTTCCCACAGTTGTGATTATGACGTCGCCTGCCCTCAGCTGAGTTCTTGGGTTGGCTTCATGTTGCTTTTGGCTGATGTTTATACAGCCGTTTATTACAAATTCGTTGTCTTTAACACATTTTGCAGAGATATAACGAATGCCATTTTCCGTGATTTCCGGCGATGCGTGAATACCATCGGTAATATTGGCAAGCCGAGCAATCTTTTCACCCTGACAAAACGACACGCGCCTAAAAGAAGCTTCATAGGTTGGCTTAAAATATTCTGCATCTGTCCTGCCGAATTCTTGAACGCGAGATAACGGCACTTCATTCAAAACAGCCATCAGTCTGCCCTCCAGAAATCAAATCCTTTTTCCTGGGCAAAGCGGATGAATGCCTCTGCTACACAAAGCTTCTCCTCGGGAATCTCATCCGCGTTGGACAGGTCTTCCGCTTTCAGGTCATAGTTTACCAGGTCCTGGTCCACCACAAGCTGGCCTTCCTGGGGATGGCCGTCCGGAAACTCCACAAGGCTGCCGTTCTCATCAACTAAGAAGTCATAATCGCCTGAGTTGTTTTTACCGCCGCGTTCGCTCACGGCCATGAAAATCGGGTAGTCGAGCCTTTTCGCTACTTCAGCGGCAATCCAGCGTTCTTTCAATGTTCCGATCAATTCTGGATCGTCGAGAACCAGTTCCAGCTTGCCTCGGGTGCTGAGGAGTTTGAGGGTGAATTGCGCCTGCGGGACCTCTTTTTCTAACTGTTTGATCTCAGCCTTGAGCGCCTTCTTTTTGGTTTTTTGCTTATCCTGGAACAACTTGGTTGCCGCCTTGTATTCTTCTCTGATTTTCTTGAGGCGGTCATTCAAAGCCTTTTTTTCGCCTTTCCACTGCGCCGTGATCGCTTCAATTTCCTGCGCCTGTTTTGCGTTCAAGGCCTCCAGATCGCTGTCCAGATCGATTAGCCGACTCTTGGCGCGAATCAATGCCGCGCGCAAATCGCGAAGACGGTCTTCGGCAGCCTCCTGCGCATCGCGGGTGGTGTATGGCGGACGTTCTTCGGCAGCGATGGAGATGGCCCCCTCCGTTGGATCGGTCTCGGCATCCGCGACGGATTCCGCATCGGGCTCTGGTTCGCCGAAGCTCTCCGCAATCAGATCGGCCACCGGATCAGGAATGGCTTCATCCGGGACGTCTTCTTCTCCATGATGCTGTTCGAGGAGAGCCCGAATCTCAGCCGGATAGTCCGGACAATCACCTGCTACGGCCTGTTTCACCGCTGCAATGCCGGAAAGCTGTTCTTTGGTGTATTTCTGGAAGAACAGAACCGATGTCTTGGTTCCTGTGTGTGGCTTGAAGGTATTGGGGTGCAGACCCACCACAGCGAGAAGGCGCGCGTTTTTAAGAATCCACTCCCGTATGAAGGCGAGAGAGGAATTGTTGAACTTCCCCTGTGGAAGGACAATGGCAGCCCGTCCCCCGGGGCTGAGCATCTTCAGAACTCGTTCGATGAACAGGACGTCTCGTTCCTCCTTGGCAGCCTTGTCCCTGGCCCGTTTGAGGGCAGGCCTGGCCAATTCGTAATGGGCGAGCATCTTGCGATCCTTCATCTCCCCTGCGAAAGGGGGATTGGTGAGGATCACGTCGAACTTCAAATCCTCGAAATATTCCCAGGCATGATCGTCGTCCCGGAGAGTCTCCGTTTCGGGGATCTTTTTAACCGTCAATTTTCCCTGCCGCAGTCCGTGCATGAATGCTTGGCCCGAGGCCGTCTCATACCACGTCTTGGGATCGAGACTGCTCACATCCGGGCCGAAGATGTTGGTGTGACCATCGCCAGCAATGAGCATTAGGGCACGCGATGTCTTGGCGGCCCTGGTCTCGAAATCGATCCCCCAGAGATATTTTGAGGCATATTTGAATTTGCGCAATTCCCGAGCGTCGTGGTCATGAGCAGGATAGCACCAGTCCATGGCATGCAGCAGAAATCCACCTGACCCGCAGGCCGGGTCCAAGACATATTCATCCGGTTTAGGGTTCAGCATCCGCACACACATCTCAACCACATGACGGGGCGTGAAAAACTGCCCCTTTTTCTTTTTAGCCTCCGTGGGAAGAAGATACTCAAAAGCGTCATCCATGACGCGCAGGTTAGAACCCATGAGACGTACGCCCTCGATGGGTCCAACGCAGACTTGCAGGTGGCGTTTGGTCAGTTCGATATCCTCGCCTTCCTTGAATATGCCTGGCCATTCTTCCGCAGCACTATGGAAGAGCGAATTGATACGGTCATAGGTGATGTCAGGATCGAGGGATTTGCTGAACTCCACGACCTTGTCCTTCCGTTTCTCCTGGGCCTCTTTCTCATCCCAGATCTTGGCGAAGATGAGCTTGAAAATTTCGTTGAATTCATCCTTACCGCTGTCGGCAAGGACGAGTTCTTCAAGGTCCTGGATGATCTTTTTGAAATTGAATTCCCGCCTCAGTTGGAGCAGGGTTTTCTTTGCTTCAAGAACGTCTTTGGGTTCCTGACCGCGCTTGGGAATATCGAAGAGGGTATCATCAAATTCTTTCGGGTAGGGGCGGTAGAGGATGATGCTGTCGCTCCCGTTGGACCAGACGGCTACCGGCGCGCCCTTGGCATTCATGTAGCTTTTGAGCTGTTCAATGCCGTCCTTGCGTTTCGGTTTTTTGCACTCGACGATGATTTTGGGTGTTTCCTTGCTAACATCGGTATAAACGATGATGTCCGCAGCCTTGGTTCCTACTTCCGTCCCGAATTGAACGCTTTTTTCAAGATCAATCTCGTCGTTCCTATAGCCGTATTGGTGTATCAGCTTATAGACCCAGAGTTGGCGCACAATCTCCTCCGGGGTTGATTTGCCACCTTCCACGTAAACCTGAGCTTCCTCATTTCCCGAGGGAAAGGGGATGAAGCTCTTCAGATAGTATTTTGTTTTGCCTGCATCGCGCCCTGTTTCGGCCGTCTTAGGATAAACGGTGAGGATTTCATGGATAGGCTTGCCAAGGCTCTCAAACTCTGTAAGCTCATATTTGATCCCTGGCTCTTTAAAGACGCGGTCAATAATTTCCCTAGTCAATTTGCTGGTCACTAAGACTCCTTCCGTTCATAAAACATCAAACGTCCGTTACAACTCTTTTTTTTTCGAAGAATTCAGATAGGGGATTTTTGTTTTTGTCTCCCATGCTGCGCAGCAGCTCCTCAACCTTTTGCATAGCCAGCGGCGACGGCTTGGCCCGTCCGCTCTCCCAGCGGTTGATAGTCGGGAGGGTTACGCCGAGTTTCGTGGCAAATTTTTCCTGGGTGAGTCCGGTTTGTTCTCGAAGATTGCGTATTAAACGTGGAATGTCAGTTTGGGTTATCAAATGCGGTCTCCATGCATATTAATCAAATGAACAATAACAAGTAATCTATCAGATGATGCATCATACGATAAAGAACTATGTTGTCAAGAGTTTTTTGGTGTTCGCAATTTTTCGCCACGCCCTTGCGCATTACCAAAAGCACTCTGCTACAAAAATACATTTTTCCAAAAAGTGGATTTCAATAAAAATGTGGTGTTTAGCATGTCGGAGTTGGTGTCTTGCCCCTTTATTTTAAGTGATATAGCACTTGTTTTTGTAAGAAATAGATGCTATTTCTCCTTACAAATATTGATGTGGATCTGTCATGCAAAGCATTGATTCAAAAATACTAAGTCGTATATATGGACGTGGTAAGGGTTCCGTCGTCACCCCAGGTGCTTTTCTCGACCTTGGGAGCCGGCAGGCCGTAGACTTGGTGCTGCACCGTCTATCGAAAAAAGGAACCCTACGCCGCCTGGCCCGCGGGTTGTACGATTACCCGCGCACTGATCCGGATCTCGGCCTCCTTTCTCCCACGACCGATGCCATAGTGAAAGCCCTGAAGGGACGAGATAATATCCTTCTTCAGCCTTCCGGGGGCTATGCCGCCAACCTGCTGGGGCTTTCCGATCAGGTGCCGATGAAGATCGTTTTCCTCACGGATGGACCGGCGCGACGGGTGCAAATTGGCAAGCAGGTCATCATTCTCAAACACACGACCCCTCGCGCCATGGCAACCGCCGGGCGGTTAAGCGGCCTGGTCATTCAGGCCCTGCGCCATATCAGTCAGCGGTACGTGGATGATGCGATTGTAGCCCGCCTGCAAAAGCGGCTTTCCGATGATGACAGGAAACAACTCCTTCAAGACATCCGCTACGCCCCGGCCTGGATAGCCTCCATCCTGCGGCGCGTTGCCGGGCCGGAGGGGGATTGTCATCATGAATGCATTCCTGCGACTTCCCGCTGAACGTCGACGGCTTCTCTGTGAAGAGGGACAACAGCGACTCGGCCTGATCCCGGCGATCATCGAGAAGGATTTCTGGGTCTGCTGGACACTGAGAGAGCTGTTCGGTTTACAGCAATGGGGGAAATACCTGACCTTCAAGGGCGGGACATCCCTATCCAAAGGCTGGCGGCTGATCTCCCGGTTTTCCGAGGATATCGACGTGGTCATCGACCGGGGGCACCTCGGTTTCGGTGGCGATACCCTCAGCGGGAAACAGCAGAAGAGGCTGGTCAAGGAATGCAGCCGTCGTATTGAGGCGGAACTTGGGCCGGCTTTGGAGAGTCGCTTTAGCGAAATGCTCCCCGATGGCATGGACTGGCGGCTGACGCCTGCGGACCAGGAGGAAGACCCGGATCAGCAGACGCTTCTTTTCCACTATCCGTCCGTTTTTACCGGCAGCGTTGGTTATGTGAGGCCGGTCGTCAAAATTGAACTGGGAGCCCGCTCAGAAACGGAGCCGGTCGAAAACCCGATTATTCAACCCTACCTGGCGGAGGCGTTTCCTGATCTGCTGGGTTACAGCGCCTTTGCCTTGAAAACGGTGGCGGCCGAGCGGACATTCTGGGAGAAAGCGATGCTTCTACATGAGGAGGGCTTTCGCCCCGCCGATAAGCCGCGCCGGGTCAGGCTGTCCCGACATTACTACGACCTATGGTGCCTGATCAGGAAAGGTGTTGCGGCTCAGGCCACAACCGATCCGGAGTTGTTCAACCGTGTAGCCCGGCACCGGCAGATTTTTTTCAAGGTGCGCTGGGTAATGGTTGTGATAACCGAAAATTGACCAGAAGAAGGGGGTAGTGATAACCGAAAATTGACCACCCGGAGCCGTTGATCTCCTGCTAAAGGGGTTGGGTATTTACCGACCATTTAGGGAGGAGGGTAAGGAGCGCTCAGGGTGGTAAAAATTCGGTTATCACACCAGGAGGAACCACCGGGAATGATGGTTGCTGATCATACTCAGCTATGGCCCTTTTTTCTACTCGCTGTCATACTTTTTCGACGTCATATAATTCTGGTGGCGGTAATTTGCTATCCAGCAGACCTGCATTAATCAGGCGACGTGCGTTTATCGCGTACTCGGCGGAATTATTCTTTTCTGCTCTCCGGGATTGATGCTTACTTTCTCTAAGAAAAAGCCGTTTGCGAAATTCATCAATAGTTTCTTCTTTCTCGTACGCTACCTCGTAATCAGTAATTGTCCTCAGGCCCAATTGATCATAAGCGGGAAGCCCCTCGCGAATATATTTCAAGCTCGAAATCCAGGATTTCCCAATGCTGCTTTAACTCATCTGCCGAAATGTATTTCACGCTGCGCCTCCTGTGGCGTCCTGGTTGGTTAAACGGGGAAACCGGCCAGGATATCCGACTTGTCAGGTGGCCTCCCTATCCCCGATATTCTTCCTACAAAAACACCTTGTAGTTGATGTTCAGGGCCTTCCCCAAGCGCTTGGCCATCTCCTTGCCGATGGGACGTTTCCCGGTCTCCATCATAGAGATATGCCGCTGCGGGATTCCGATCCTATCGGCCAACTGCTGCTGCGTGAGCGACTCCTTGAAACGAGCGCCACGCAAGCAGGAGCCCGGCATTTCCTCATCGGAATACTCGGAAAACAGTTCCCGCCAAGATACATATTCTGCTTCGGAAGCATCGACAAAGCCTAAGGGTTTCAGACGTTGAACAGCCTGATCTCTCTTTTCAAAGGGCCCGATGAAACGGATTTCAATGCTTTTGGTAGGGTGATTTTTCGTGAGTCCCGGCATATAGCACCTCAATCAATTTAATTTTCTTATCTATGACTTCCCAAACCGCAACATAAGTCGGGTGCCCTTTCTTCAAATGACAATGGTGGATGTTTTCGGCCAAGCTTCCATAATTCGGCCATTCATGCCTCGTGGGTCCCTCCTGCCGTATGGCGGCCAACAGGACGTTCAGCGCATCCCTGACATTCCTGGGAAGTTTATCGACCTGTTTTTTGCACCTTCCGCTTTGCTTTTACATCCCATGCCACATCGTATCCTGTACAAGCCGGAAGAACGGTTATCCCCGCTTACCATCAATCAAGTTCCCCGCTTGAAGTGGGAGAAAAATTTTGTTCTCCATGCAAGGACATGATCTCAAATGAAGAATGAAAATGGAAAACCCGCCACTTTCCGCCTGTTGCGGACAGAACAAAATTATCGTGGTGGGAAAGTATGGCAACCATTTTGGCTTGTCAATTGATATTTGAGAAGTCTCTGACCCCGTTTTTTGCACCATCTGTGGGAAAACTTTTTGATTGCAGTCTGGCTATTGGTTTTTCCTCGGTCAAATCTGGTGCGCGAGTCTATCGCAAATGGCGGGCAATGTCAAAAGCATCGCAACGGCGAATCGCAACGGCCGAATTTGCCCTTGACAATGATAACCGATATCGTTATTCACGAGCAGCGGGAAGATCATTCCGATAAAGAGAAAAAAGGAGTAACTTGAACTTATGACGCCTTCTTCAATCTGGACGGCGGTACAGGCAATCCGGTCAAAAGGGCCGGTTGTCCACAACATAACGAACTATGTAGTGATGAACAATACGGCCAACGCCCTGCTTGCCATCGGCGCCTCGCCGGTCATGGCGCATTCCGTGCGGGAGGTGGAAGAGATTGTCGGGATTGCCTCCGCCCTGGTCATCAACATCGGCACCCTGAGCGAAAATTGGGTGCTCTCGATGTTTAAGGCGGCAGAGGCAGCGCGCAAAAAAGGGATTCCGATCGTTCTTGACCCGGTCGGCGCCGGCGCGACCGCCTATCGCACCGCGACGGCGCGCGAACTGATCCGGGCCATTCCCCCCGAGATCATTCGTGGAAACGCGTCGGAAATCATGGCTCTTTTGGATGCCGGCAGCAAAACCAAGGGAGTGGACAGCACCGCCTCCTCCGAAGAGGCGGTGGCAATCGGCCGCGAGCTGCAAAAGCAATCCGGTTCCGTTGTTTGCATCAGCGGGGCTACAGACTACACCATCGGCCCGGCCGGCGTGATCATGACTAAAAATGGCCATCCGCTGATGACGCGGGTGACCGGTCTCGGCTGTACGGCAAGCGCCCTCTGCGGGGCCTTTGCCGCGGTAACCGCCGACCCCTTTCTCGCCGCCGCGGAGGCAATGGCGGTTATGGGAATTGCCGGCGAGCTTGCGGCCTCTCGTTCGCAGGGGCCGGGCAGCCTCCAGCTCAATTTCCTTGACGCCCTGTATGTACTTTCTGCCGAGCAAATTGCGTCCGTATTTTCAATTAGCAGTGATAATTATTAAACCCTTATGGCGTTCAGTCGTCAAAAAGAAGGATGAAAACGAAGTTGGGGCGGCTCGCAAACCGCCCTTATTGTAGGGGCGCGCCTTGTCGCGTCCGGAACCGCCCCGCTTTTATGAGGATTGAAAATGCCGGAACTGCCCGAGGTGGAGACCCTCTGCCGCCAGCTTGACCAGGTTGCAACAGGGGAGAAAATCCTCCGGATCGAGATTCTTGATTCACTGCTGGGAAAAGAGCCTGAGCTGTCGGGGCGGAAGTTTCTTTCAGTTAAAAGACGGGGAAAGTTTATTGACCTGAACCTGGAGGGCGGCCTGACGGCGACACTGCACCTGCGGATGACCGGCCGGCTCCTCTACCTGCCGGAACAGGTTTCTCCCCCCTTCCCCGCGTACTCCCGCCTGGCCATTTATTTTACCAAAGGGACGTTGCTTTTGATTGATCCACGCCGTTTTGGGACCTTTTGCGTGCGGCCGGAGGAAAAGGCGCCAGCGCTTGCCAATGACCCCCTCAAGGGAATCCCGGCACGCACCTTGTGGGAAATATCCAGAAAACGGCAGATGCCGGTAAAATCATTTTTGATGGATCAACGCGCAATCGCGGGAATCGGCAACATCTACGCCTGCGAGATTCTGTTCGCAGCGGGGATTGACCCACGCCGGCCGGCAAGCAGGGTCACGCTTCGGGAATGGGGGAAGGTCAAAAGGGAGGCAAAGGCGATTCTCAGCCGGGCCGTCGAGTGCCGGGGGACAACCGTTTCCGACTGGCGCGACCTTTTCGGGAAAAGCGGCAAAAACCAGGAAAATCTCGAAGTTTATTCGCGTGAAGGCGCTGCCTGCAACCGTTGCGGCGGCAAAATCGAGCGGATAAAGCTGGGCGGGCGGGGAACGTGGTTTTGCCCGAACTGTCAGAAATAAAAGAGAATATCAGGATTGCCTCAACCGTTAAATCCGCCAGAATCCCAGTATCATGAACCTGTTTGTTGGAGAAGGGCGAGGCCGTTGTCCCGGAAAACAGCGTTGTAGAATTCCGGGGAAAGGCCCAGGCCCAAAAGCGTGTTGATCTCTTCCTCCCGCGGCAGGATCACATTCGGAAAATCCGAGCCGTAGAGAATCCGCTCCTTATGGGTTTCGAGAAAATCATTGCCGAGATCAAACATTAACCCGGCCCCGGCCAGAAAAGAGAAGGCTGTGTCCAGATAAAGCGCCGGATGGTCGTCCAAAAGCGCCCCGAATTGAGCGTATTCGAGACCCCCCATGTGGGCGATATTCGCCGGCAGCTCCGGATAACGGGCCAAAAGCCTCCGGAAAGGGGCAATGCCGACAAACTCGTTTCCGACCGGGCCGGTTCCGACGTGGAAAAGCAGACGTTTTTTCCTTTCCATGACCAGTTCGTACAGCGGGAAGAGCCGCTCGTCATCGGGGTAGAAGCGCTGCACGAGCAGTTGGAGCTTGAATCCGATTATCCGCGGATGGGACAGCAGCTCAGCGGCCCTTGCCAATCCGTCGTCATCTTCCGGGTGGCAGGCGGCAAAGCAGTAAACATTATCCAATTTTTCGAGGATATTTACATTCCAGTCGTTCAGACCGCGGGCAACACCCTTTTTGTGGGCGTAGTTGGAATAAATGATTGGGCCGACGCCATGCTCCCGGAGATACTCAACGGTTTCGCGCCAGTACAAATCATGCAGAACGCTCCAACCATAATCCACGACAAACTGGCGGCGAATGGCGTCGGAGAGGCGGTCCGGGAAAAGATGGGTATGGAAATCGACTATCGGATCCGGCAAAATTCCAAAGTCTCCATCCGCCCTCAAGGGCTGATCCTTTTATCTTCTTTTGCCAGACTAATCTCCATATACTGGTTCACCGCGAAGCAGCGAATATTCTTTCCATCAACCATTTTTTGGCAATCTTCGACAATCATGTCCAGATCGTCGTCTTTTCTGTCCTGGTTGTGGTGAAACAATCCCAGACTGGCCGCCTTGGCGTCAAGAGCGAGTCTCACTGCGTCCTTATAAGTGGAATGTCCCCACTTCCTTGTTGTCGCGTATTCCGCGGGGAGGTATTCGGCATCGTGGACGAGGATGTCCGCATCTTTGGAAAAGGCTGCGTAATCGGCGTATTTCATCCCTCCCGGATGACGATAGCCGAGTTCATTGTCCGTGAGATAGACAAAAGAACGGCCATCTTCCTCGAAACGGAATCCCAAACCGCCATTGGGATGGCTCAGCGGGATGACGGCTATAGTCATCCCATCTATCTGGATTTTTCCTCGACAAAAATTGGTGAAATCTACTTTTGCCTTTATATTTTCGATATTTACCGGGAAATATGGCTCATTCATGATTGTGGCAAGAGTCTCCCGGAAGGCGGGGATTTGAAAAGGACAACCCATGATGGAAATCTTTACTTTCCTTTCGAAAATTGGTTTGAAAAAAGGAAAACCGATGATGTGATCCCAGTGGACGTGGGTAAAAATCATCGTGTAAGCATGCTTCTTTTCGGACAGCAGGAGATTCCCCAGCCTCCTGATGCCCGTTCCGGCGTCGATGATGACGATGCTGCCCTGCTTCGTCCTCACCTCAATGCAGGCGGTGTCTCCTCCATACCGGACATAATCACTTCCCGAAACAGGGACCGAACCTCTGGCGCCCCAGCAGCGAATCAACATGCAATTTTCCCCTTGTTGACCATTAAAATGAAGACCAACCGCTACACCCCCTTTACTCCACGCAATCGGGGAAGGCCAAAGGAGCGATAGCGTGGTCAACTAATTACAGGTGTTAGGGTGATCACCCATGCCCGCAAAATATCTGTCTAATCCGTTCATGTCAAGAAATTAATCTTCCCGCCGGCTATTGTCCCGAAAGTCAATTCCAGAAAGTCATCTCTTTTAGCAATTGCCGGCTGCACGGTCAGGGCGCCTGATAGGTGGGCGCGGTTTTGGGGGCCTTGCCGCCCTTGATTTTCTGGTAATAGGCGTAGGTCATCGGCGCCGCGCTACTAAGTACATCGGACTCGCTCACATTACCGAGAAAAATAGTGTGGGTGCCGCAGTCCATTGAGCCTATTACCTCGGCCTCAATAAAGGCAACGGCGTGTTCGGTGACGACAGGGATGCCGGTTGCGCCGGTTTTTATCCCGATGCCCTCAAATTTATCTATCTCTTTGCCGGACTTGAAGCCGAAACGACCGATCATTGTCATTGGCGCTTCCTCGTCCAGCGCCGAAACGGTGAATTTGCCGCTGGCAGTGATTAGCTCGTGGGTGTAATTCTGTTTATTGATGCTTACCGCAACGGTGGCGGGCTCCGAGGTGACCTGAAAAACGGTATTGGCGATCTGGCCGTTGAATTTCCCGTCCTTCCCGGAAGCGACTATGTAAATGCCATAACTGATTGTGTAGAAAGCTTTTTTATTCATTTTTCATTCTCCTTATTTTGGTTGTCGTGGGGGACGTTCCCCAAAGATAGCCTGGCCGAGCCGCACGATCGTTGCTCCTTCCTCGATCGCGACGGCGTAATCACCGCTCATTCCCATGGAAAGCTCCTTCATTTCCACCCGGGGTATTTTCTCTGCTTCTATCTCCTCCCGCAATCCGCGAAGTTTGCGGAAAAATGGTCTTGCCTCCTCCGGATCGTCGCAATAGGGGGGCATTGCCATAAGTCCCTGGAGCGACAGATTGGGCAGGACAGCGACGGCGTGAACGAGGGCGCTCGCCTCGGCGAAGGGCGCCCCACTTTTTGTCGCCTCTCCGGCGACGTTCACCTCAATCAGTATCTTTATGGTCAAACCGGCCACTGCGGCGCGTCGGTCGAGCTCACGGGCCAGCTCTATCCGGTCAACCGAATGGATCATCTCGAAGAGGCCTGTCGCGAAACGGGCCTTGTTCGTCTGCAGATGCCCGATCATGTGCCATTCCAGAGACTTGCCAAGGGAGGCGATTTTGCGTTTTGCCTCCTGCAGGTAGTTTTCGCCGATTATATCAACGCCGGCCTCGATTGCTTCGATAATCCTCTCGTCATCGACCGTTTTCGTTACCGCCATCAGGCGTACCGCGGAGGAGGAACGGCCGCTTCTCGCCGCCGCATCCGCAATTACCTCCCTGATCTGCCTGATATTTTCCTTGACGCTCATCGCTGTTTTTCCATGCAAACCTTACGCTCCGTTCAACTGTCCCGTGAAAAATCAATCGCCCCGACCGTTTTCAGCTTTTCGACAACCTCGCACAGGGGTAAACCGATAACATTTGTATAGGAACCGTTTATTTTCCTGATAAACGAGGCGCTTATTCCCTGGGCGGCGTAGGCGCCGGCCTTGTCATACGGCTCCGGCGTGCCTGCGTACCAGTAGATCTCGTCCGGGGTTATTTCCCGGAAGGTTACCGCTGAACGCACTGCCTCGCAAATCCTTATTCCCCGATCAATCTGCGCCACGCAAAAGCCGGTGAACACCTCGTGAGTTTGGCCGCTCAATTTGGCCATGGTTTTTTGCGCCTCTTCCCGGTTGGCAGGTTTCCCGAGAATTTCCCCGTCGAGAAAGACGATCGTATCGGCGCCGATAACGAGACAATCGGGCTTTTTGGCAGCGACAAACAGGGCCTTTTCGGCGGCGAGCCGAAAACATGCTTATCCGGCGCCTCGCCCGGGCGGGGGGCCTCTTCAATATCGGCGGGGATGACGTCAAAAGAGAGTCCCGCAAGCTTCAGCAACTCTATGCGGCGAGGCGAGGCCGAGGCCAGGATGATGTGATGCGGGATTACAATCCCCATTCGCTTTCCTTCCATGTTGTTGACATCAAATAGGGGCGATTCATGAATTGCCCCTACCTGCCGGATTTTTAAGGCGTCTTTTCCAGGGCAATGCGCAGAACCTCCAGCATGTCGTCCACGAAATGAAAGGTTATCTCCCGGCGCACCTTGGCGGGGATATCCTCCAGATCCTTCCTGTTCCATTTGGGCATGATGATGATCTTTACCCCGGCCCGGTGGGCGGCAAGAACCTTTTCCTTGATCCCGCCAATCGGCAGAACAGTTCCCCGGAGCGTGATTTCCCCGGTCATCGCGAGATTTTTTTTGACGGGGCGATTCGTTGCCAGCGAGGTCAGGGCCGTCATCATGGTAACCCCGGCCGAGGGCCCGTCTTTTGGTGTAGCCCCGGAGGGGACATGGATATGGATATCCCTCTCGGAAAAGTAATTATCCGGGACCCCGATTGCCTCTGCGTTGGAGCGGATAAAACTCAGCGCCGCGGTTGCCGATTCCTTCATCACGTCGCCCAATTGACCGGTCAGGGTCAGTCCGCCCTTGCCCTTCATTGCCGTTGCCTCCACGAAGAGCACATCCCCGCCGGAGGGTGTCCAGGCAAGCCCCATGACGACCCCCGGTTTGGCTGTCCGCAGGGCGGCCTCGCCGTTTATTCGCACCGGGCCGAGGAATTTGTGCAGATCGCCCGCCGTAACAGTTGTCTTTTCCGTTTTGCCCTCGGCAATCCGGCTGGCCACGCCCCGGCAGATCGCGGCAAGTTCCCTCTCCACGTTCCGGAGGCCCGCCTCCCGCGTATAGCCGGTTATAATGTTGGTTACCGCGCCTCTCGTGATTCGGATCTGTTCCGGTTGCAAACCGTTGGCCTCCCTCTGTCGCGGGATCAGGTAGCGCTCGGCGATTCTTATTTTTTCGTCTATCGTATAGCCGGGCAGTTCGATAACCTCCAAGCGGTCGCGCAGGGCCGGCGGAATCGTCTCCAGCATGTTGGCCGTTGCGATGAACATCACGTGCGACAAATCGAAAGGGACGTTCAGGTAGTGATCGGTGAAGGAAAAGTTCTGCTCCGGGTCAAGAACCTCCAGCAGCGCGGAGGAGGGATCGCCCCGGAAGTCATTTCCGACCTTGTCGATCTCGTCGAGCATGAAGACGGGGTTATTGGACTGCGCCTGCCTGATTCCCTGAATGACCCGGCCGGGAAGCGCCCCCACATAGGTGCGCCGGTGGCCGCGTATCTCCGCCTCGTCATGCAGGCCGCCGAGCGAGATGCGAATGAATTTGCGACCCAGAGCGCGGCCGATGGAATGCCCAAGAGACGTCTTGCCCGTTCCGGGAGGACCGGCGAAGCAAAGAATCGGCCCTTTCGTATCCGGCTTCAGCTTGCGAACGGCAAGGTACTCGATTATCCTCTTTTTCGCCTTTTCCAGCCCGTAATGGTCCTCGTCGAGAATCCGTCGGGAGGCCTTGATGTCGCTGTTGTCTTCGGTATGCTCATTCCAGGGAAGTTCGGTGAGCCAGTCCAGATAGGTCGCCGATACCGTGTATTCCGCCGAGGAGGGGTGCATCCGGGTCAAGCGGGCGAGTTCGCGCTCCGCCTCCTTTTTCGCCTCTTCCGGGAGGTGTTTTTTTTCTATTTTGGCCCGATATTCTTCAACCTCGACCTTCTCGTCGTCGGTCTCTCCGAGTTCCTTGCGGATGGCGCCCAACTGCTGGCGGAGGAAATACTCCCGCTGGCTTTTGTCCATGTCGCCCTTTACCTCGTTCTGGATCTTGTTGCCCAGCTCAAGGATCTCCACCTGGTGGTTGACTAACCGCGTTACCTCGCGCAGTCTCCCCTTTACATCCAGGATGTCGAGGATCTTTTGTTTTTCCTCGATGGAAACATTGATGACGGAGGCGATTACGTCGGCAAGAACGCCCGGCTCGGCAATCGCTTTCGCCATTGTTCCGAACTCCTGGGGCAGCAGGGGCGACAGTTTAACGATCCGGTCAAAGAGGCTGACGAGATTAACCATCAGGGCCTCGACCTCGAGGTCTTTGGTTCCCGAATCTTCGAGAACCTCGATGCGTCCGTGCAGATATGGTTTGCCCTCCAGCATTTCTGTCAGACGGAACCGGCCTACTCCCTGCAGCAGGAGCTGGGTCTTGCTGTCGGCGGTCCTGGCCATTTTGAGTATGGAGACGCTCGTTCCCGTATCGTAAAAATATTCTTTTTTGTTGGGAAGTTCGAGATTCTCGTCCGTTTTTTTAACCATGATCATGCCGAGCATCCGGCTGCCGGTCATCGCCTCATCGATCAGACTGGTTGCCGAATCCCCGGTGATCTCCAGCGGGATGAGCATTTTCGGAAACACAAAGACACCGGACATGGGCAATATGGGAAGTATCTCCGGGATGCCGGCGATCTTTAACTCCTCCGGTTGTTTTTGCGACATTGGCGCCTCTCTTTACTGTTCAGTTTGTTTTGGCCTTAGACTGCCAGCCCTTGGCCTGTGATGTTTTCCTATTAAATCCTGATATGTTACAGATGATTACCTTGAACTTTGACAGTTATCCTGCTGATTTCCGCTTGTGATTTTTTGGTCAGGCTGATTTTCAGAAGGCCGTCTTTGTAAACTGTTTTAGCTGTTGCCGCGTCGATCGTAACCGGCAGGACAATGGTACGCTCAAAATGGCCGGAGGGTATTTCCGCAAGGCAATAACAGCCGCTTTCCTTTTCCGGCGACTCCTCGCAGTCCATGAACATCAA
Source organism: Syntrophobacterales bacterium (assembly GCA_019429105.1). Taxonomy (NCBI): domain Bacteria; kingdom Pseudomonadati; phylum Thermodesulfobacteriota; class Syntrophobacteria; order Syntrophobacterales; species Syntrophobacterales bacterium. The sequence goes on along the minus strand of JAHYJE010000006.1, from coordinate 46,254 downwards.
GCTTCGCTGTGTGAACATTAAGCTTCGCTTTCCCGCTATCTTGAGAGAGCGAGGGGATATCTCCAAATCGATACCCTCGCTCTGAATACCGGCGATTTCGGCAATTATAAAGATCTCGTTGCCGGTCTCATAGATGTCCACGTGGGGCCGCCACCTTTGCTTGGAAAATGCGAATCTCGGCTGGGCATGGTTGAGCATCTCTTCGACTGTTCTGAAGAGGTTATACTCGGCGCCCTCCTGGTTATCGACAAATCTGATCTTGATGTAATCCATCTCGGACTCCCGTTTTTTTTAAATCCCCCTTACCCTTCCCGATAAAACATTTGGAGACGATATATCCAAAAAGTTTTCCCCAGCCCTTTCAGATAATATGCACCGATGAATATGCCGTCAAGCAAAATATTGACAGCAAAATATTGGCAAGAGACGATTAGAAGGCCGATTGCAGAAACCAGAGGCCGAGGCCTTAAAAATTTTCTTGACAGCCATAAATAATTAATATATTTTCCAATCAACTGACCGACCGGTCGGTAGATAAAAGACACATAATTAACCAACATTAATACGCTTTATACAAATAATTTATATGAAATATCAAAATGTCGGCGCCTTTTTCGAATGTGTGGAGGAATGGCGGGGTTCCTCTCAGTCAGCGGGATGGGGCTTTGTGGCGGAGCCGGGGCAGCAATATAAAATAAACAGCGGCGGGGTGAAATTATGAAAGACAAAATAAAAAAGGTGGCGGTAAGGCTTTTCTATAAAAAAGGCTACTATGCAACCAGCATGAGTGCCATCGCAAATGCAGCAGGTATCCGAAAGTCAAGCATCTATCATCATTATTCGACAAAGGAAGAAATTTTATTGGATATTTTCAGAACGACCATGATCGAACTCCAGGACTTGCTGAAGGAACGACTGGCTTCAGCGAAAGGCGCCCGCGAAAAAATGCAGGCAGCCATATATTGCCATATTATCTTTCATATCGAACGGCAGAAAGAGGCGATTATTGCGGATAGTGAGCTTCGGGGGCTGACTGCCAGGAATTACCAGGAAATTATGCAGATGCGAGATGAATATGAAAAACAAATTCAGGGGGTTCTTGAAGAAGGGATAGCCGAAGGCGTTTTTTCCGTTTCAGATTTAAAAGTGATTTCTTACGGCATCTTGTCCATGTGCACCGCCATTTGCTCCTGGTTCAATCGTTCGGGGCGTCTTTCCAAGGAGGCAGTTGCGGATTTCTATTCAGATTTTATTCTAAAGGGTTTGGCAAGGTCATAAGCGGCAAATTGACGGGAGGAACGTCAGGGAGGGGGTGATGATCCGAAAGGAGACAGAAAGTAAATAAAAATTTCACACCAAATTAAGGAGGGGAAAATGAATAAGCTTTTTGGACAAAAAAAGGTCGTCGCGGTTTTATCAGTCTTGGGATGTCTGGCGCTGGTGCTCTTTTTAGATAGCAGCGCCCAGTGTAAATCATACAAATGGAAGATAAGCCAGGGAATTGCCGAAGATCATCCCGCAGCCGCCAGGAGCAAGCAGTTTGCAAAGATTGTGTCCGATAAATCCGGCGGCAGGATTAACATCACCTATTTCCCATCGGGGTCATTAGGCGACTGGATGGAGCAAATTGAAGCCAACCGCATGGGGACGCTGGAGATCGGTCTCAACGCCGGCTCCACCTCTTATGATCCCAGAACCAACCTGATGTTCATGCCGTATCTTTTTTCCACGTGGGATGAGGCGCGTGCGGCCATCGGGTCAAATGGTTGGCTTACCCCGATCTTTGATGACCTCTATTCCCAGATCGGCTTGAAGGTATTGGGGATTTACTTAAACGCCTGGGACGGTATGGCCTACAGCAAGCGCATCACCAAGGTTGCCAAGGTTCCTCAGGACTATTCGGGCATCAAAATGCGTGTGCCGCCAATTCGCATTTTCGAGGTTTATGTGCCGAAATTGGGATTTATTTCCACCCCGATCGCTTACTCGGAAACCTTTACGGCACTTCAGACCGGCGTTGTTGATGCCCGTTCCGCATGCCCGGCTGTCGAGGCGTATGTGATGCGCGACGCGCTGTCTTACTGGGTGGCGACTCGCGACTGTTTTGAATATTGGTTTTTGACCATGAACAAAAAGCTCTGGGACTCCCTGTCGAAGGAAGACAAGGCGATACTAAGCAGCGCGGCAGATAAGGTAATGGCGGATCAGGCGCTTGCGGCAGAGAAAGATGAAATGGAATTCAAGAAAAAACTGACTGATGCCGGCGTTAAAGTGTACGAGGTAAATGATCAGGAATGGAAAACTGCTGCAAAATTGGTTCGCGCCAAAGCCTGGCCGATTATTCAGGAAGAACTGCTGGGGTCCGTTTTGATGGATAAGATCAAGGCGCATGCAACAAAAATTGCCGATTAGCTATTCACCGACCGAATAGTGAAAATGGGCTGCCAGTACCCAACCAAAAGGGTCGGGTCAAACCGACCCTTATTTTCAAACATAGATTGGAGTGAATCATGGCAATCAGGAAAATCAATCGAATGTTCATGGCCGCAGACAATTTTATTGATAAAGGCACGACCTGGCTCATTGTCACGGGGGGGGTGATGGTCACTTTGACAGTTGTGCTGCAGGTTGTTCTGCGATACATTTTCAAGGCGCCGCTTTTCGGTCTGGAGGAACTTTCCAGATTAATTGCCGTGTGGGTCTATTTTCTCGGTGCAATCCTTGGAACAAAAGGGGATGTTCATGTACAAGGCGATATGGCGGGTCTGCTGTTTCACTCGGATCGCTCCCGTGCGGTAATAAAATCAATCACCTGGGGACTGAGCCTCTTGGTTTGCCTTCTGTTTCTCTACCATTCCGCTAAATATTGTCTTTGGATATATGGCAGCGGAGAAAAGACCCCCGGTCTGTGGTGGCCGCGGATATACAGCGTCGGCAGCATGCTTTTCGGCGCCTTCTTCATGACCATATACAGTTTTGCCAATGTAATCAAACATTCAGGCACCGCAATCCACGGCTTTGAAGCCACGCCCGGAGGTGTGCTATGACTGTAGTTATCGCCATAATGGTTTTAGCTGTTCTGATCATGTTGCTCGGGGTGCCTGTGGGTTTTGCATTCGGTCTGGGTGGATTTGCCATAATGGCCATTGCTGGCCTCGATCCGCGGTTTGCCATACCCTCGGCTTTTCGCAACCTTGAATCCTATACGCTGCTGGCACTTCCCCTTTTTATCATGGCGGGCGGGCTGATGAGGGACGCTGATATTTCCCGGCGTCTTATCTCCTTTGCCATGTCTTTTCTGGGGCGGATCAAAGGGGGGATGGGGATGGTGTGCGTGGTGTCATGCGCCATTTTCGGCGCCATTTCGGGGTCGGCATCCGCGGCTATTGCCGCCATCGGCTCAGTCATGATACCGGAAATGGTCAATAACGGTTACTCAAGAGGCTATTCAACCGGACTGGTGGCGGCCTCTTCCATGCTTTCCTTGCTGATTCCCCCCAGCATTCCGATGATCGTCTTTGCAATGACGGCCCAGATATCCATCCTTGCCGCGTTCTTAAGCACATTGATACCGGGAATTTTAATGATGATTGCCTACTGTGTGGTCAACCTCGTATTGAGCCGGCGTATGAAGACGCTGAAGGTGGCTGAAAAGATGGGCATGAGGCAGACGGCAATAGAGATCGGGCGATCCACCCGGCATGCGAGCCTGTCGCTGTTCATGCCCGTCCTGGTGCTCGGCGGCATCTACGGCGGGGTCTTTACACCCACCGAAGCAGCCGGCATGTCGGCAGTCTATGCAGTACTGGTAGGTTTTTTCTTCTACCGGACCATGACCCTGAAAGGCGTGGCGGCCAATATCAAGAGTTCAATGGTGACATCGGGCGTGGTCATGGTTCTGTTATTCTTTATTCTTATGGTCAGCAGAATCATGGTTACCTACCAGATTCCACAGCAGCTCACCGAGTTGATTTTCAGTGTTACAACAGACAAATGGATGATACTTCTGATGTTGAATGTCATTTTGCTGCTGATGGGCATGCTGGTGGACGACATTTCCGGCAATATTCTTGCCGCGGCCATCCTGCTTCCGATTGCCAAATCAGCGGGAATAGATCCAATCCATTTTGCGGCAATTTCCGTCACCAATTTATCCCTGGGGAACATAACCCCTCCCTGTGCCCCCATGCTCTATCTGGCGGGGTTGATCGGCGGCAATGTGCCGTTGCATGAATATATAAAACCAGCTGCCTGTTTCATGATTTTTGGAGCGCTGCCGATAATCCTGGCAGTTACCTACGTTCCCGAATTTGCATTGGTTCTGGTAAACATTTTTATAAAATAAGCCCGACAGGAAAGGAACCATTTAATGGAAAATCAAGCTGTTCTTTATGAAAAAAAAGAAAACGTGGGAATCATTACATTCAATAGACCGCGCCGCCTCAATGCAATCAACGAAGCGCTCCTGAAGGGACTAATACGGCATTTGCAGAGCGCTCAGCAGGACAAGGATGTTCGCTCCGTAATACTGACCGGCGCCGGGAAATCATTTTGCGCAGGCGAAGATCTGAAAGAGACATCTTCAGGAAAAAGCTTTGAACAATGGGCTGAGGAGATCGATGCATTGCAGGATGTTCAGAGGGTGGTTCTCGGGATGGGGAAACCATTGATTGGCGCAATCAATGGCTATGCAGTCGGCGGCGGTCTTGAATTTGCCCTGAGTTGCGATATTCGTGTCGCCTCGGACGATGCCTTTTTCGGATTTCCTGAAACGGGGGTGGGGCTCACGGTTACCACTGCCGGCACCAAGTTGATTACCCAGATTGTTGGCCTGGGAAAAGCCAAGGAACTGATTTTTACCGGCAGACTTGTGGATGCGGCGGAGGCTCTTGCCATTGGACTTGTCAACAGCGTCGTAAAACGCGAGGGGCTTTTGAGGCATGCATTCGATATTTGCCGGCTGATCAACTGCCGCTCCGCTCTGTCAATGAAATTGTCCCGCATCGCCATCGACCAGGGTATGCATTCGAGCTTTGAACAGATTCTGGAGCTGGAAGCCGCTCATTTACACAGTTGCATCAATGCCAATGAACAAAAGATTTTTGTCGCAAAGAAATTGGAAAACATGAAGGCAAAAAAACATTAACCCAGTTTTCAATGAGGTGGCGCCAATGCTTGAAGGCAGGACATACGACGATCTGTGCCGAAATTTCAGATGGAATATTCCCGAAACATATAATATCGGCGTGGATGTCTGCGATAAATGGGCGGATGGTCCCGAGCGGCTTGCCCTCATATATGTTGATCCCGAAGAGAAAGAGCGGCGATATTCATTCCAGGATATTAAATCACTGTCTAATAGATTGGCCAATGTTTTAAAGGCAAAAGGTCTGGAAAAAGGCGACCGGGTGGGGATTTTGCTTCCCCAGTGTCCGGAAACACTGATTTCCCATGTCGCTGTTTACAAACTTGGGGGCATTGCCTTGCCGTTGTTGACGCTTTTTGGCCAGATGGCCATCGAGTACCGACTCCGGGACAGCGCAACCAGGGTATTGATAACGAACAGCGAAAATTTGGCAAAGATCCGGGAAATCAGAGACGGTTTGAAGGAATTGAAGCTGGTCATTGTTGTGGGTGAAGAAGGCGGCGGCGAAGGCGTACTGAATTTCTGGGGAAGCTTAAAGGCAGAAACCGATGATTTTACCCCGGAAATAACTCGTCCCGATGATCCGGCCCTTATCATTTATACATCAGGGACCACGGGGCAACCCAAGGGAACTCTGCATGCTCACCGTCTGCTTCTCGGGATCCTGCCCGGATTCGAATTTTACCACAATCTCTTTCCACAGAACGGCGATCTTCTGTATACGCCACTGGACTGGGCATACATCGGCGGATCGTTTGACGCGCTATTTCCCTCCCTGCATCACGGCGTGCCTGTGCTGGCTTTCCGCCCCGCCAAGTTCGACCCGGAAAGGGTTTTTTCCATCATGGAAAAATATTCGGTGCGAAATCTGATGGTTGTCCCCACGGTTCTCCGGATGATGATGAACAAGGTAAAAAATGTGCGCGAAAGGTACAACATACGCCTGCGATCGGTTACTGCCGGCGGCGAAACAATGGGCGAGGAGTTGTACCGGTGGAGTGCGGAAAACCTGGGCGTGGAGCTCAACGAGCATTATGGACAGACCGAATGCGATCTGGTCGTTGGTTTCTGCTCCGGAGTGATGCCGATTGTCAAAGGATCGATCGGAAAGGCTGTGCCCGGTCATCATGTGGAAATTCTCGATGCAGCGGGAAGGAGGGCAGCCGTCGGGGAAGTGGGAGAAATTGCCGTCAGATGTCCCGACCCCGTTATGTTCCTCGAATATTGGAACAATCCTGAAGCAACGAGGGAAAAATTCGCCGGGAAATGGCTGAAAACCGGCGATCTGGGGCGGAAAGACCAAGACGGCTATTTTTGGTTTGCCGGCCGGGCCGACGATCTTATCGAAAGCGGCGGATATAGAATCGGACCGGGAGAGATTGAGGAATGCCTGATGACACATAAGGCAGTGGCCATGGTTTGCGTCCTGGGGGTTCCGGATCCGGTGAGGGGACAGATAGTCAAGGCCTTTATTGTTCCCCACCCGGGTTTCAAGGCGGACTTGGCACTGGAGGAAAGCATTCGCGAACATGTGAAGGGAAAACTCGAAGCCCATGCTTATCCGCGGGCCATACAGTTTCTTGAAGAGATGCCCATGACCAAAACCGGGAAGATCATGAAAAACAAGCTCAAGGAACTGTAATCCGACGGTAGCCGCCCATTTTGTTTTTTTGTTTCCATTTAGGAAGTGTCTGTGGCAAATGGCGGAGAAACGGAATGTAAGGGTTATAAAAAAGGGAGGGGCTGAATGGGCAAAGAGTACCGGTATCTTGAGGACTATTCCGTTGGCGAAAAGATGGTTTCGCCCGGTCGCACTGTAACCGAAACCGATATTGTCAATTTCGCCGGAATAACCGGCGATTGGCATCCGCTCCATACCGATATGACTTATGCGGGAAGAGGGCCGTTCCGGGAGAGGGTTGCCCATGGAATGCTTACCCTGAGCATTGGCATGGCGCTGCCGTTTCGTCTGGGACCATATTCGGGTTATCTGCCGGAGTCGTTTATAGCGTTCTACGGGATGGACAAGGTGCGTTTTACCGCGCCAACGAGGATCGGCGATACTATATACTGTGAAGTGGAGGTCATTGATATAACGGAGAAAGACAAGACGCGGGGCGTCCTGAACACGAAACATGCGATAAGAAATCAGAAAGGGGAACTTCTCGTTACCTGCATTATTAAGGTATTGTGCGGGAAAAAACCCTAATCTGCAATGCTCGAAACGGGAAAACATCTTGTTTATTTCTTGATTGAAGAAAGGATGCTGGGATTTGGCTGACAATAATGACAGGCAGACAATGCGCGCGCAAAAGAAGGAGATGGCTTTTCTGGAGAATCGGGATCACTGGCTGGCGGAAGAAGAGAAACTCTATGCCATGTGGGAGATTGCGCGTAACCCGGGGGGGCAGGAACAGATCGACCGTCTTGTGAAACAGGGAAAGAAGCCAGTGAGGCAGCTCATAGAGCAACTGATCGATCCGGGGACTCAATTCATGGAACTGAGCAGAGGCGCAGGCTTCGGCATTAATTATGAGACGGCAAGGGATGTTCCTGCTGCCGGGGTGGTAACAGGTCTGGGCAAGGTTCACGGCAACTGGGTGATGGTCATTGCCAATGACAGCAGGGTAAAGGCCGGCGCCTATTATCCTATCACTGCCAAAAAGCATCTGCGGGCCCAGGATATAGCCGATGAAGCCGGAATACCCTGTGTTTACATTGCAGATTCTGCGGGGGGCTTTCTGCCGATGCAGGCAAGAGTTTTCCCGGGGAAAGGGCAATTTGGCAGGATTTTCTTCAATATGAGCAGGATGTCCGCCAAAGGGCTGAAACAGTACACTCTCAGCACGGGCGGCAATACTGCCGGCGGCGCATATATCGTTTATCTTGCCTGCGAATCCATTATGATTGACCAGATGTCCCATGCTTTTCTGGGGGGGCCGCCGATGGTCAAATCAGCTATAGGCGAAATCGTGTCTATGGAAGATCTCGGGGGCGCAAAGGTTCATACCGGCATCTCCGGAGGGGCCGATCATTTTGTGCGCACCCAGGACGAGGGAATCGAGAAACTCAGGGAGTTGCTTTCTCAAGAACCGAAACAGAAATTATGGATCGAGAGAAGGGAAATAAATGAACCTAAGGTTCCCATCGAGAGGCTCTATGAAATCCTGCCCAAAGATACGTACCGGGGAATCAATGCGCGGGAGGTTATCGTTTCTATCGCAGATGACAGCTATTTCAGCGAGTACAAGAAGGAGTACGCTCCCGGGCGTGGCGATAACATTATCTGTGGACGTATATATCTCAAAGGACTGCCCGTTGGGATCGTCGCCAGCAACGCCAATGGCGTTATCTTTGCGGAATCCGCCCGCAAGGCTGCCGAATGGGTCGTTCGCTGTTCCACCCAAAAGATACCGATTCTCTATATACAGGCATCCCCGGGTTACATGGTGGGTAGCCAGCAGGAATATGCGGGGATCGGAAAGTATGGCTCTGATATGGTGCGGGCATGCGCCTGTGCCAACGTTCCCAAGATTCAATGGGTGATCGGTCCCGATCATGGCGCCGCCAATTACGGCATGTGTGGCAGGGCGTATGATCCCCGGTTTATTTTTCACACCATGAGAGCAAGAACGTCAGTTATGTCCGGTCGTACCGCCGGTTCCATCCTGACAAGTCTCGAACGCGTCAATGCAAGGAAAGACGGTCGGGAGATGGATGAAGAAGATGCAGGTAAATTCGAACAGATGATGGTCGATAAATACTCCAATGAGGCCCACCCTTTTTTTCTCGAAGCCAGACTTTTTCAGGATGGCACGCTTCCTTTGAAGGAATGTCGAAATGCCTTGGCGACGGCTTTCGAAGTTTCTCTGCTTAAACCGATAGATGAATCAAAATTTGGAAATTTCAAATTTTAAAGAAGGCTGAGGAGCAATTTCTGAATAGCTCCCCGCCTGACTTTCGTAGATTAATGAGGGCATGCTGTTTTCGTTTCGGGCAAATCATAAATCAGACGGAAACGGCCCGTGATCTGCCGCTGAAACCGCCCACGGTGCGCCGCAGCCTGAAGCTGCCGGAAACTTCGTACTTGCCGATTCGCTTGCCACGGATTTTCTTCTCGTGTTCTTGACGCGCCGCCCCCCGAGTTAATGATTCAGATATTTGATTTACTTCGCTCGCCTCTCGCTGAAGAACGCGCTGCTCATGTCTGCTGCGCTGCCCAAGCAAGAGGACTCTCAATTGGGGAAAAGGGAAGTGAAGGAAAATTAAGATTGACTGTCATTCTTTAATTTTATATTGTTCAGCAGCTGCGCGCCGGGCGTAAAAATGCATATTATCGTCAGGGGCGGGTAATTTGCCGGAGGTTTATGGGCTGTTCCCGAAAATTACAGAGGGTTAGGTAAATTATGCATAAAAATATTCTGGAAACCATTGGCAAAACGCCGCTTGTTGCCATCAACAGATTAAATCCCAATCCCAAAAGTGTAAATATTTATGCCAAGATAGAGGGAGTAAACCCCGGCGGCAGCGTTAAAGACCGGATCGCCTTGCGGATGATTGAACAGGCGGGAAAAAGCGGCGAGCTGACAAAGGAGAAAATCATTATTGAGCCAACCAGCGGCAACACGGGAATTGCCATTGCCATGATCGGCGCCATCAAGGGCTACCAGGTGGAAATTGTGATGAGCGATGCGGTTTCGGTGGAGCGGCGCAAGATGATTGCGGCCTTCGGGGCAAAAATAACATTGACGCCGGGGAAGAAGGGCACCGACGGTGCCATTTTAAAAGCACGGGAATTGGTTAAACAATATCCCGAAAAATATTTCATGCCGGATCAGTTTTCCAATGAGTACAACAAGGCCGCCCACTACGAAACCACCGCCCAGGAGATTCATGATCAGTTAGGCGGGCAGGTTGATTATTTTGTGGCGTCAATCGGCACATCCGGGACGTTGATGGGCGTTGGCGCGGGATTGCGAAAGTTCTGCAGTCCGGACGTGAAGATTGTCAGCGCCGAGCCTACGCTCGGCCATTATATCCAGGGCTTGAAAAATATGGAGGAGGCGATTGTCCCGGCAATCTACGACAAAGCAAAACTCGATCAGATAATCCAGGTTGAAACCGAGGCGGCTTTTGCGATGGCGCGGGAAATAATCAAGCAGGAAGGCATCTTTGTAGGCATGTCCAGCGGCGCGGCAATGGTGGCTACGTTGGAGGTGGCTAAAAAAGTTAAGCGCACGCCCGGCAAAAAAATAAATATTGTCACCCTCTTTCCCGACAGGGGCGAAAAATACTTAAGCACCAAGCTTTTTGAATAATTTTGCTGCAAGGGGTGTATCACGCGCAGAGTTATATTTCTTGTCGATATGAATGCATTTTTCATAAGTTGCGAAATGACGAGGAATCCTTCGCTCATCGGCAACCCCGCGGCTGTGGCCGGTGATCCGGAAAAACGCAGGGGGATCATTCTGGCGGCAAACTATGAAGCAAGGGCATATGGCGTCAAGACGGCCATGGTGCTGCACGAGGCCCTGAAGCTTTGTCCGAAAATCATGCTGACGCCTCCCGATCACCATTTCTATGAGGAAAAATCAAACGAGGTCATGAGCCTGCTGTTGAATTATACGCCGGTTATGGAGCAGAACAGCATCGATGAGGGATGGCTCGATATGACCGGGTGCGAGGGACTTTTTGGCGAACCGTTGGCGGCGGCTCGCCGGATAATGGCGGAAATCAAGGACCGACTCGGCCTGTGGTGCTCAATCGGCATCGCTGAAAACAAGTTTCTTGCAAAAATGGCGGCCGAAATGAAAAAGCCCCTGGGAATAACGGAAATATGGGAGAACGATATCCCCACAAAGCTCTGGCCGCTTCCGGTAAAAGAGATGTACGGCGTGGGCAGTAAAACCGCCGAGAAGTTGAACAGGTTGGGAATGCGAACGATCGGCGCGGTTGCGGGAGCTGATATGAACCTCCTCGTCAAGGCTTTGGGAAAAGCTGGCAAGGATATATATCTGCACGCCCGGGGGATTGACAATTCGCCGGTTCTCCCTCGTCAGGCCGATGAGATGAAGTCAATCGGCCGCTCAACAACCTTGCCGGAGGATATTTCGGACATTGAACAGGCAAAAATCGTTCTGATGAACCTTGCTGACGCTGTGGGCCGGGATGCACGGAGGCATGGCAAAAAGGGTCGGACCATCCAGATTACGTTGAAGTATTCCGATTTTAATGTCGTGAGCAGGCAGACAGCCGTTTCTGCAACTTACGCCACCAGGGAAATATACCAGGCAGGGCGCCTCCTGCTTGAGCAAAACTGGAGCAGTCGCCGCCCGGTAAGGTTAATCGGAATCAGTCTTTCGGGATTTGATGAAGAATGCCCTGCGGTGCAGTTGTCGCTTTTTGATCAAGTTGAAGAAAAGCCCAAGAGCTATAAAAACGATCTGATAGACAGGGCCATGGATAAGATACGAAGCAGGCATGGTTCTACAATGATAACCTTTGCCTCGCTGGTTAAAAAGGAAGAAGACCGCTCGGGGGGGAAAAATAACGCTCTTGCCATTCTTGCTTTACCCCGAAAAAACACCGAGGATTCATCTGATTTGCCATGAAAGATTTTTGTGAAATAAAACAAAGTCTTATTCTGGCGGCTGTCCTTTTCCTCATCTGTTTTCCGCCAAAGCCGGCGCTTGCAGGAGAAGGAGCGGCCGGGCGGTCGGACACCCTGACTCTCTATCTGGAAAACGACCTTTTTAGTTTCGACAACAACGACCGCTATTACACGCATGGGACGAAGCTCTCCTGGATTTCCCGGGACCTTGCTAATTACCGGGAGGTGGCCGGTCTGCCCTTGTGGATGCGCCGCTTCATTGAAGGCGTGCCTTTCGTGAACGATGAGGGGGAGCAGCGCTCGGTTTCCGTCTCCCTGGGACAGAACATCTACACGCCGGCGGACAAGGAGCAAAGCGAACTGCTCCCGGACGACCGGCCCTATGCCGGGATCACCTACCTGGGGCTGGGACTGCACAGCAAGAACTCGCGGCAGATGGACACGATAGAATTCGCTCTGGGGATTGTCGGACGCCATTCCTACGCAGAAGACTGCCAGAAGGAAATCCACCACTGGATAGATTCTGTAGATCCCCAGGGTTGGTCTCATCAGCTTCGCGACGAACCCATCTTGAACATTTATTTCGAACGCAAATGGAAAGTATTCAGCACCGGAAGCTCCACAAGACTCGGGTTCGACTGCATTCCCCACATGGGGGTTACCATCGGAAACGCCTACACAGGAATCAATCTGGGCGGCCAGTTGCGTTTCGGCTGGAACCTTCCGAACGATTTCGGGACGTATCTGATCCGGACGGGAGCCGACGGCAATGCCCCGGTCGATGATGCAAACCCCCGGTTTTTCAGCCCTTTCCAGCGTTTCGGCATCCACCTTTTCTTCGCGGTCGATGGGAGCGCCGTTGCCCGGAACATCCTGCTCGACGGGAATACTTTTCAAGACAGTCACAGCGTCGCCAGACAGCCGTTTGTTGCCGATCTGGTCGGCGGTATAGGCATGATCATCCACCGCTTCAAAATCACCTATTCGCTGGTTCAGCGCACGAAAGAATTTAAAACCCAGAAGAAAGTGCAGAATTTCGGAGCGATCTCCGCATCTTTCACGTTTTAAAATATACCTTGACAAGCAAAAACAGCGTCCCTATATTCCAAACCGAGTGAAAGCAAGGCGTTATTAAATCAGCATTTGGGGAGGGCTGGGGAGTGGCTAACGATATCAAACCCGATCAGACATTGGATTGCATAGGGCTCTATTGTCCGGAGCCGCTCCTGCAGACACGGACCAACATCGACCAGATCGATGTGGGACAGGTGCTGGAGGTCGTCACCGACGATCCTGCGGCCGAAGAGGATCTCAAGCGGTTTGCCAAGCGCACGGGCCACGAGGTCGTAAGTTTCGAAAAGTATGACGACCATATGCGCTTTCTCATAAAACGCTTGAAGTGACCTTTGAGCGTTTTTCAGATTGAATATAAGGAGCGAAAAGAAATGGCTGACGAAAAATTTATTCTGTATGTGCAGACGACGGATGCGCCCGAGCGGCAGTACTCGCCCCTGGTGCTGGCCCAGACCGCCGTGGCGATGGGATTGAAGGCCAAGGTTTACTATCTTGGCATGGGGATAAAGATAATGAGGCCGGGCGCTGCCGAGGCCATCAAGATGGGATCGTTTCCCACAGTGAAGGTGATGCTCGACAAGACGATGCAGATGGGCGTCGAAGTCCTTGTATGCGAGGCCTCCAAGCAAATGCTCGGCTGGGACAAGGTTGAACTCATCCCGGGCGCGAAGGTTGTGGGAGCGGGGACGCTGAACGATCTGGCGCTGGATGCCGATGCCGCCATGTGGTTCTAAGCAGGGCGGTCTCGAACCGCCCCCACGGGGGTCTTTTTGGTTGTAAGCCGCTTCGGAGTGATAGGGAGAAAAGTTTAATGCCGGCAAACGTTTATCTGGACTACCAGTCCTCGAAGCCTGTTGACCCCCGGGTCGTCCAGGCCATGCTGCCGTGGTTCACCGAGCGGTTCGGGAATCCGAATTCGCTGCACGAGGATGGAGACGAGGCGACGGAGGCGCTCGAGCGCTCGCGCGAGCGCGTTGCCCGGTTCATTGGCGCCGAGAAGGACGAGATTATCTTCACGGGGGGCGCGACCGAATCAAATAACCTCGCGCTCTTGGGCTATGCCGCCCGCAACCGCCGCAAGGGCGACCACGTAGTTATCGCCGAGGTAGAGCACATCTCCGTGCACAACCTCGCCAAGGCGCTTGAGAAACAGGGTTTCAAGGTTACCCGGGTTCCCGTTGACCAGTTCGGACGGGTGAACCCCGCGAAGCTCCGGGCGCGCCTCAAGGATGAGACGCTGCTCGTTTCCGTGGGGTGGGCCAGCAGCGAGATCGGCACCGTTCAACCCATCGGGGAAATCGCCGCCCTGCTCAAGGGCTCCGGCATCGCGCTGCATGTAGATGCTGTCGCGGCCGAGGGCCTTGTCCCCATCGATATGCGCGAAGTCGGCGTAGATCTGCTGACGCTTTCCTCCAACGACATCTACGGCCCCAAGGGTCTGGGCGCTCTTTACGTCCGCAAAGGCGTGAATGTTGCCCCCGTCATCATCGGCGGCGGACAGGAGCGCGGTCTCCGTTCCGGCGGCGAGAACATGCCCGCCATCGTGGGCATGGCCGAGGCCGCGGATATCATGGCGCGTGAGATGGCCGACGACGTGGCGCGGATGCTGCCGCTGCGCGACCGGCTGATCAGGGAGGTGCTTGCGGCCATTCCGGACTCGCACTTAAACGGGCATCCGACAGAGAGGCTGCCCAATAACGCCCACTTTCGGTTCGAGGCCGTCGAGGGCGAGTCGTTGCTTTTGTCCCTCAAGGACAGGGGCGTGTCCGTCTCGACCGGGTCGGCCTGTTCGTCCAAGACGCTTGAACCATCGCATACGCTGCTCTCCTGCGGGCTGCTGCACGAGGAGGCGCACGGATCGCTCGAGTTCACCTTCGGGCGCTGGAGCAAGTCCGAGGATGTCGAGCGTGTGCTGGAGACGCTGCCGGGCATTGTTGCGAGGCTGCGCTCGCTTTCGCCGCTCTACGATATGGACAAGAAACTCAAGGGAGAAAGCTAAATGAAATCAACTCAATATTCGGAAAAAACTCTCGATCATTTCCGCAACCCCCGGAACGTCGGCACTTTGGAGGGGCCCGACGTCGCGGTGGGAAAGGTAGGCAATCCCGTCTGCGGCGATCTCATGTACATGTACATTCAAGTTAAGGATGACCGCATTGCGGACATCAAATTCCAGACGTTTGGTTGCGGTTCGGCCGTTGCCACATCCAGCATGACCACGGAGCTCGTCCGGGGAATGACCCTCGATGAGGCGATGCAGGTTTCGCGCGGCAACGTGGCGGACGCGCTCGACGGACTCCCCCCCATCAAAATGCACTGCTCCAACCTGGCTGCCGATGCGCTTCACGAGGCCATCAAGTCCTGGCGAGAGGGCCGGCGCGGCGAGACGCCGGAGGCGCCCGCGCCCGGCACGGTCAGGCAGTCGTGCGAGCTGCCGCCGACAATCGTGGAAGGGTTCGACGCCCTTGTGGGCAAGGGCGTCTATCGGCAGGAACCCAACCCTGACGAGCTCAAAGACCGCCGCGTGCTCATCCTCGACCGCGGCGAGCGGTCAGTCAAGCTCGCGCTCGCGCTAACGGAGCACACGGGGCGCGTAGTATTCATGAGTCCCTACAAGCAGCCTGAGGCCAAAGACGACTTCCGGGCGCCGCTCAAGCGATCGGATGTCAAGGTTCTCTACGAGTCCCAGTTGCTTGCCGTCCTCGGCGAGTTTGAGGTCGAGAAGGTTCGGGTGCACGACCTCAACGAGAACGAGGAGTACGAGCTGACGGTGGACGCAGTCGTGGCGCTCGAGTGACAGCGCATCCCGGCAACCGCGCGAGACAATCAAGTCAAGGCCGGGTATGGCGAGACGCTCCTTGAAGAACTCGCTTCGTTGCTGACTGCGGATTTCGGATCCGGTTATTCGGGGACAAACCTGCGCTGGTTTCGGCAGTTTTATGTCGAATATCCTGCTCTCCTGCCAGTGGAGATTCATCACGCACTGCGTGGCAAATCTTTGCAGGGTTTGTCGCAGGGCACCTCCCGAATTCATCACGCAGTGCGTGATGAATCTCCCGATGTGTTCAAAGATCCGGTGGTCATAGAGTTTCTAGGTCTTCCCGCGTCGCCGAAACTGGTCGAGTCAGAGCTTGAGCAGGCGCTGATCAACAACTTGCAGGCCTTCCTGCTGGAGCTGGGAAGGGGCTTCGCCTTTATAGCCCGACAGCAACGGATCACATTGGACGGAGATCATTTTTACATCGGAGCCAATTGCAAAACCATTTGTCATTCCCGAAAGCGGAGCTTAATGTACACAATGTCTCTATCGGGAATATGGTTTTTTCAAGCAGTTAGAACCAGATTATGAACATTAAACTTCGTTTTCCCGCTCAGAATCGTTGCGGGAATGACAAGAATGGGGAGTTTTGCAATTGCCTCATCGATCTGGTTTTTTACCATACGGTTCTCAAATGCTTCGTTTTGATCGATCTCAAAGTCGGCAAGCTCACGCATCAGGATATCGGTCAAATTCAGCTCTACGTGAATTATTTCGATCGGGAACGGCGGGTAGCCGATGATAATCCGTCCCCGGGTCTGATCCTTTGCACAGATAAAAACGATACCGACGGCTTCGTCAAGGAACCGGCCGTGGTCACCCGCAAGGTGCTGCGCTGCTATCAGCGGGACATTGCCCGGTTCATCCACTCGCAGATGCAGGCCCATTCCTGGGAGGATGCTGCCGGATATGAGTCGGTCGTCAGCAAGGGTTATACGGAGCTCAAGGAAAGCGCCTATACCTATAACGTCGCGGAGCCGCCGCTCGATTATCGGGCGTCGCCCTCAGACAAAAGCAACATGGCCGAATACCTCTTCAACGGGTTCACTCGCTGCCTTTATCCAGTGCAAAAATTCGATTCGGAAGCGGAACGCAAGCTGGCCGTGCTCCTCGATCGCGATGCCGATAAATGGATCAAGCCCGCCAAAGGCCAGTTCCATATCCTTTACCGGATCGGCGCCGACCATCTCGAATATCAGCCGGCCTTTGTGGCCGAAACGGCAGCGGCAATCTTCATGCTTGAGCCGAAGGCCCGCAACCAGATGGAATATCCCATCGTCCTGGCCAAGAAAGAGGCCGCCGTCCAATGGTGCGGCGGTCGCAAATATCGCTGCCACCTGAGGCACATCAAATTTCCTCATGTCTTGCCGGATGCCCTTACAGAGCAGGGCCGCCCTTGCGCCGTGTTCAATGGTGACGAAAAGAGGTGGGCATGAATGCAGGCAGGCAACCTTCGCGACTTGAAGAAAACGATTGAATCTGCCGAACAGGCAATCGCCGCCCTCAAACAACAATTTAGCAATACCCGGTAGGGATGGAATTTCGACTGCGAAAACTATGTTGCCAGTCGAACATTCATCGAAGAGATTTTGGAGATGGCAAAGGCGTCGGGCGTAAAAATGTTCGAACAGGATGAGCGACTTTATTGCTAACCTTATTGCCTGGGCAATCCAAGGATTATTCACGTCAGGAATTCGCACGGGATATTTATCTCCTTGATCAGAGCGGTGAAACCGCAACGAAAAATGGTCTTTTCGTCAGCTTTCCCGCGAGTACTGGCATATGAAACCTTTCGCTCTGATTGTACGAGCAATTCTCAATCCCCACCCCGTCGCCGCGTGTGGGACGTTGTCATCCTCGATGAAGCTCAAAAAATAAAAAATCGGGATGTAGAAATAAGCCGTAAACGTAAACTATTGCAGCGAGCGAGGGCCTGGGCGCTTACAGGCACGCCCCTCGAAAATCGGGAAGATGATCTTGCCTCAATTCTGGAATTTGTAACATCCTTGAAAGATGGTGAAAAATCGCCAAGGTTCAACCCGGGCCGGGAGCTCCGGGCCGGGGGACAAGGGCTTAACCTCCAGGATGCTTCGTATGTTTTTCATTTTGATCGCTGGTGGAATCCTGCCGTCGAGCTTCAGGCCGAGGGCAGAGCGCACCGTCTGGGCCAAGCCTTTCCCGTTCACATTTACAAATACACGATAGAAGATACAATCGAGGAAAGAATCGAAAAAATATTGGCGGAAAAACAGTTGCTCTTCGACGAGTTGGTAAACAATGTTTCGCTGGACCTGAAATCAAAACTTTCCAGCAAGGAACTTTTCGGTTTGTTTGGGTTGGTCCCTCCGGCAAATCTAAAAGCTTCAAAGGGGGCGCAGGGCGCCTTGGCGGCGAGCAAGGAAAGGGAAGTTTCCGATTGACAAGCTGTCCGCCCTGACGCCGTCTTTAACAATTCCCTTGACAAACAGGGGCATTCCCCATATACACCCGCTCGTCGGAGTTGTTTTTTGAAGACCCGGCATAGTAGAAGATCCATTGCATTGGGACGTTGTTTTGAAAATTCCGAGGTATTAGCCCGGCGCACCGACGGTCGGGCATTTTTGTTGGGCGGGTTTCTTCCGCGAGGAAGGCCTGGTGTTGGCAAGAGCATTGCGGAGTCATTGAAACAAGAGTCTCGTAACCATCCAGTATTATCCGGGATGTCGAACCCGGTGATTCTGGACAACAAGACGAAAGGAAGAAAATGACTTCACAATTTATTGATCTAAACCTGCGCCCCGAACTTACGCAGGCGGTTTCCGCGCTTGGCTATACCGAGCCCACCCCCATTCAGGAGGGAATTATTCCCCTCATGCTGGCCGGCATTGATGCTATCGGCCAGGCGCAGACCGGCACCGGCAAAACCGCCGCCTTTGCCATTCCCATCCTTAACAATTTGCAAATGGGCAGTCGCCTCCCGCAGGCCCTTGTTGTGGCCCCGACCCGCGAACTGGCTCTGCAGGTGGCGGAGGCGATGATCGGTCTCGGACAATTCTGCAAGGTACGGGTTGTCGCGATTTATGGGGGCGCCTCTTATGAAAAACAGCTAAGCCAATTAAAACGGGGTGTTGACGTTGTTGTCGGGACGCCCGGACGGCTTTTGGATCTGCTCAATCGCGGCGCCCTTAACCTGAGCGAGGTCGGTACCGTCGTTCTCGATGAAGCCGATGAAATGCTTTCGATGGGATTTATTGAAGATATCGAGGCCCTGCTTTCCGCCATTCCGACTGAGCACCAGACTTCTTTATTCTCGGCTACCCTGCCAGCCCCTATCCGCAAGCTTGCCAAAAAGTACATGCACGACCCGCAATCAGTCACGATCGGGCGCGAACAGATGACGGTTGCCGCCATCGAGCAGCGCTATTATCTCGTGAATCACTCCGACAAGACAGCCGCGCTCACCCGCCTCTTTGAGGTGGAAGAGATAACCTCCGCCCTGATTTTTGCCCGTACGAAACTGGGAACTCGGGATCTGGCGGCGGAACTGACCAATCGCGGGTTTGCCTCCGAGGCCCTGAACGGCGACTTGAGTCAGGAATCCCGCGAGAGTACGCTGAACCGCTTCCGCGCCGGCCAGATCAAGGTGCTGGTAGCGACTGACGTTGCCGCGCGCGGCCTCGATATTGAAGGCATTTCCCACGTTTTTAACTACGATTTGTCTGAAGATCCCGAGATTTATATCCATCGAGTCGGTCGCACGGGGCGCGCCGGCCACACGGGCATAGCCATTACGCTGGTAACACCCTCGGAGAAGCGCCGCCTGCACAATGTGGAAGCCTTTATCCACCAGACGCTGACAAAATCAACATTGCCCGGCGTCGAAGAAATTATGGCCCGCCGCCAGGGTGAGCTTGTGGAAAAATTGTTGTTCTGGCTGAAGCGCGGCCGCTGCAAGCAGGAGCGCGTGATTGTCGAAAAGCTCGTGGCGGAAGGTGCCGACCCGCTTGATCTGGCCGCCGTTGCCATCAAGATTGCCCGGGCCGATGAAAAGATGCGCCCGGTTGCCCCGGTTGCGGACGTTATTGAGATTTCCCGGGAGCGCTCCGGCGCCGAACGGCCTGGCCGGAGAACTCCGTTGCGGCGAGAGCGCCCGGCCGAGCGCGCTGATTCCCGGAGCGGGTCGCGGACAACGCTGTCGCGGGAAGACAAAAAGGCTTCCCGGGAAGCGGGGATGGTAAGCCTTTCGATGAACATCGGCAAAACGCACGGCATTCGCCCGGCGGATGTGGTGGGCGCGCTTTCCTATCAGGCCGATATCCCCGGCTCGCAGCTCGGCAAGATTTACATCCAGTACGATCATACGCTGGTGGATGTGCCCGAGCAGTTTGTCGGCAAGGTACTGGCAAACGCGGGCCGCTACTCGATTCGCAAACAGCCGTTTACGATGGCCAGGGCTTAGGCCGGTCTTAATTTTACGCGCGGAAAGAGATGCGTGAATATTTGGCATTGGCAGACAGACAAAATCGTGCTTAACTGCCCCATCGGTTAGACAAATCCTTGGGAAGCCCTTTCTCCGGAGCGTTGTTTGCGCAGAGGGTCTATCTTCGTAAACGAAGAGGATGGCGATGAAAAAGCTCGAACGGCTGAGAAATCTGATCGGCGTGGCCCGTGGACTTAAGGAACCGGACCTCGTTCTGAAGGGGGGCCGGGTTGTCAATGTATTTTCCGGCGAGATCATAACTGCCGATGTCGCGGTGTACGACGGCATGATCGCCGGTGTTGGCAGCTACGAAGGCGCCCGGATGATTGACGCGACCGGCTGTTATATCACGCCGGGATTCATCGACGCCCACATGCATCTGGAAAGCACGATGCTTTCCCCGCAGGAGCTGGCGAAAGCCGTTATAAAACATGGGACAACGGCGATTATCGCCGATCCGCATGAAATAGCCAACGTGATGGGAATTGAAGGGATACGGTTCATGATGGCTGCCGCGCGGCGGCTTCCCGTCGATATCTATTTTATGCTTCCGTCCTGCGTTCCGGCGACCGGCCTGGAGACATCCGGGGCCGTTCTTTCTGCCGCCGCTCTGCAAACGTTGCGTCGGCATAAGCGGGTACTTGGCCTGGCCGAGATGATGAATTATCCGGGAGTCATAAATGGGGACAAGGAGGCGCTGGAAAAATTGCTTGCCTTTGGCGGCGCCGTCTGCGACGGCCACGCACCGCGTCTTTCCGGCCGGGACCTGAACGCCTACATAGCCGCCGGCATCCACTCCGATCACGAATGCAGCGATCTTGCCGAGGCGCGCGAGAAACTGCGCTTGGGAATGCACATCATGATCCGTCAGGGGACGCTGGCGAAGAATCTCAAGACCCTGCTGCCCCTCGTAAATAAAGATAACATTTGCCATTTTTCCCTTGCTACCGATGATTTACATCCCCATGACCTGCTCGCGCAGGGCCACCTCGACCACCTTGTCAACCTGGCGGTGGAAGAAGGGCTGGAGCCTGTTTCTGCGATTCGGATGGTTACCTGCAACACGGCCCGTTACTTCGGCAGGCGCGACCTCGGCGCCGTTGCCCCGGGATACAAAGCCGATCTGCTGATCCTTTCGTCGCTTGCGCCCCTTTGCATCCGCAGTGTCGTCAAGGCAGGGCGGATTGTGTTTCCCCGGGGGGAATTGCCGGTCGAAACAACAGCGCCGGCCGCCAAGGCTCAAACGGGAAAGATGGGGCAGATAAATATCCGGCCGTTTGCACCGGGCGCCCTTGCCGTTCCGGAGGCGGCGGGCAAAATCAGGGTGATCGGTCTGATTCCGGAGCAGATATTGACCAGACAGATGCTCGTCGCTCCGAAAATTGCAGGCAGGAAAGTCGTTTCCGATGTCGGCCGGGATATCCTCAAGCTGGCCGTCTTGGAAAGGCATCAGCGCACGGGCAATATCGGGCTCGGCTTTGTCAGCGGCTTTGGCCTGAAAAAAGGGGCGCTTGCCTCCTCGGTTGCCCATGATTCCCACAACATAATCGTTGTCGGCTGCGACGACGAAGAGATGTTTGCAGCCGTCAAGGCGATAGAAAAAATGAATGGCGGCATGACTGCCGTCTGCCAGGGTAAGGTTCTGGCCAGTCTGGCGCTGCCGATCGCCGGGCTTATGGCAAATGCCCCGCTTGCCGAGGTTGCCGCAAGCTGGCAGGAGCTGCGCCGCGCGGCCCACGAACTGGGGTCGGGGCTTCCCGAACCGTTTATGGCCCTGTCCTTCCTTGCCCTGCCGGTTATCCCGGAACTCCGCTTGACCGACCGGGGGCTTGTTGACGTGAATCTCTTTCGTCACGTTGCGATTTTTGCCGACGTCTGATGGGAAAAAACAAGATGATTTTGTTCTTGCCTCACGAAGAAAAATCATCTATACAAGGCCGCGGAACGAGGAAAGAGTCTTTGCCCCTTTACTTCAGCATTTATTAAAATTAGGTGAAAATAGATGAAATTCAGCCTGCTTCCCAAAGAATACCTGTTTTTCGATCTGTTCGATCAGATGGCCGTCCATGCCATAGATGCTGCCCGTTGTTTCAGTGATTTTGCGACTGCCGGAACCTTTGACCATCAGGCAATCGAGAAGATGCACTGCATCGAAGAGAACTGCGATACGGTAACGCATGAAATCATCGACCGCCTGAACCGGACTTTTGTCACCCCTTTTGACCGTGAGGACATCTACTCGCTGGCCCATGAATTTGACAGCGTGATAGATCTGATTCAGGCAATAACCAACCGGATGCTTCTTTACAAGCTCAACGACGTAAAAAATGAAGATCTTATGAGATTTGCCGAGCTGATCGAGAGGTCGGTTGACAACCTTGCCAAAGCGGTGCGAGGCCTGCGGGATTTGAAGCAGTCAACCAAGATTTCCACCTGCTGCATCGAGGTAAACCGGCTGGAGAATCTCGGCGACCAGTTACGGGATGAGGTTCTCAGCAAACTTTTCGAGAATGCCAGCGATCCCATGCATGTCCTCAAATGGAAAGACATTTACATGGAAGCGGAAACTGTGCTCGACAAGTGCGAGGATGTGGCGAATATTGCCGCCTCCATTCTGATTAAACAGGGGTGATAATGGATTGGAGTCTTCTGCTTCTGATCGCCCTGGCGCTGGGATTTGATTTTTTAAACGGGTTTCATGATTCCGCAAACTCAATCGCCACAATTGTTTCGACGCGCGTCCTGACCCCGCGTCAGGCTGTCGTCTGGGCCGCCTTTTTTAATTTCGTCGCCTTCCTTTTCTTCGGTTTGCATGTCGCCGGGACGATCGGCAAGGGAATTGTCGATATCGCCATTATGGATTCCCATATTATCTTCGCCACCCTCATCGGCGCCTGCGCCTGGGATCTGATTACCTGGCGCGTGGGTCTGCCGACGAGCTCTTCCCACGCCCTCATGGGGGGTATGATCGGTGCGGCTCTGGTAAAAACGGGCACAAGCGCTCTTTTGTGGAAGGGAATTCTTACAACCGTTGCCTTTATCTTCATTTCGCCCATCCTTGGCCTTATTCTGGGCCTTGTTTTTGGCAGCGCCGTGCACTGGATCTTCCGGAAAAAGGCGCCCTCCCAGGTTGATCATATCTTCCGTAAAGGGCAGCTTCTGTCGGCGGCGTTGTACAGTTTGGGGCACGGCGGCAACGACGCCCAGAAAACCATGGGAATTATCGCCGGTCTGCTCTTCAGCGCCGGTCTGCTGGGAGACAAGTTTTATATCCCCCTCTGGGTCGTCCTTTCCTGTCACGGCGCCATCGCCCTCGGCACTATGTCCGGCGGCTGGCGGATAGTCAAGACCATGGGGCAGAAGGTCGCCAAGCTGAAACCAGTTGACGGTTTTTGCGCCGAATCCGGCGCGGCGGTCAGTCTTTTTCTCGCTTCGAGCCTCGGCATTCCGGTAAGCACCACGCATACGATCACCGGCTCGATTATGGGGGTGGGCTCCCTGCGCCGCTTAACCGCCGTGCGCTGGGGGGTGGCAGGCCAAATCCTCTGGGCATGGCTTTTAACGATCCCCTGCGCCGCCCTGATCTCGGCTGCAACATACGCAATCAGCTCCGGTTTCTGAAGAGGCATTTGCAACACTCCCCATTCTCGTCACTCCCGCAATCATTTTAAGCGGGAAAACGAAGTTTAATGTTCATAATCTGGTTCTAACTGCTTGAAAAACCGTATTCCCGATAGAAGCATTGTGTACATTAAGCTCCGCTTTCGGGAATGACAAATAGTTTTGCAATTGGCTCACAAGTTTATAAAGTACAATGAACTCGCTTTTTTGCTGTGTCAACCAAGCTATCTGAGCCTTGAGAGCACCCTTTGACCGAATCGGTGGGCGGGCTTGCAAATTCCGCCGCCAACATCCCCTCCCGGCAATTAAGTTGCTTAGTTGTCGGGAGGTATTCACCAGAGTTAATTGAATTGAATATTATCGGGAAAACCGCCTCGGCCACTGTTGGGCGCCATGAAGAACGCGCAGGATTTGAATGGTTTTTCCTTTAATGCGGTAAACAACAATGAAAGGAGACCTGACGACAACGAGCTCTCGTGTTCCCTTTACGCGTCCTGGTCTGCCCATCCGTGGCTTGTCTATGAGTAGCGACACCTGTGTTTCGATTTTATCACCCTGTTCGATAGCCGCAAGGGGCTGATCGGCGGCAATATAATCGACAAGATCGTCAAAATCCCGTTGCGCCGTCGGAAGCCATTCCAGAATCAATTCTGTTTCCTCTGCATGGGAACAACGCGTTGCGCCAGTTCTTTACGTTTGGCATCCCATCTGCCGCGCACCTGTTCATGCGGGATGAAAGCAGTGCCAGGCTTGTCCGCTTCTTCTACGGCTGGTTCGATCTGTTGCCGGAACCAGCGATCGTGTTCTTCGGCGGCCTCCTTCGACAGCTTGACGGGAAAAGGCAATCCCTTCTCCGCCACTACCTGGTGAAGAAAAAGCCGGATGGCTTCGCTCATGGAAAGGCCCATCCCATCCAAAAGCGACTGCGCCTCAATCTTTAACGATGCGTCTATCCTCGAGCGGATCATGGTGTCTGACATATTGCCCCTCCTTCAATCTTTGTAACTACAATATAGCCCTATTCAGACCCAATATCAATACAATTCTGATTATGTGGTTGTGATTGCCCTGATTATATTATAGGCTGCTCATCAAATTTCAGCATTAATGCAGGGGGAATTGACACCATGTGGAGATCTCCATCATCCGTATAACCTTAATTTTGACATGATATCCGGAAGCGGTAAAATAAATGCTTGCATTTTGTTTGTCAAGAGATTTAGAGATATCTCACCCGGGTTTGTAATGGGATAGGAGGGTTGGCGTTTCATGAGCGCGGAAATGCAACTGCAAGGTTGCGATCCGGGTCCTTCTGAATTTGCACACGGATGGCAGAAAGAGTTCATACAGATTTATGGCAGCAGAAAAGAACGATCCAGCTTTCCATGGCTCAGCACTCTTGCGATGCTCTACCCGATTGGCGCGCAGGTGACAATCGCCAATCAAGGTGCACCACTCTTGCCCACGCTCGGCTACGGTTTTGCAAACCTTGGATATCTACATTGGGTGCTGGGGTACTGGCGGGCAGTTTTCGGGCTCTTGGATTCAGATATAGAATTCCGCCACTCATTGCTGCAGTGGCGGTTTGGCTTGTCGGCACGATGCTGAGTAACCTATAAGGGCGTACACAAATGGATGCACTGGATTTTCAACTCGCTGCGCTCTTTGAAAACCAGTGATCCATGGCGTTCGACACTAAGAAATGAAAAAGAAAACACTACTGAGTTGGAGTAGCGGGAAGGACAGCGCATGGGCGCTCCATCTGCTGCGGCAAGACCCTGCGACAGACCTTCAGGGGCTGTTCACTGTTATGAACCAGAAACACGACCGCGTTTGCATGCACGCAACTCGACCGAGATTATTGCATCGGCAGGCCGAGGCGGTCTGCCTGCCAATCCAACTCATCAACTTCCCTGATCCCTGTACAAACGATCAGTCCGATGCCGTCATGCGTGAATTTGTCACCCAATGCACGGCGAATGGGATTGAACAGATTGCGTTCGGAGACTTGTTTCTTGAGGACATCCGCAGGTATCGTGAGAAACAATTGACGGGGACTGGGATTGAACCAGTCTTTCCGTTGTGGAAGATTCCCACGGACGAACTCGCCGAACAGATGCTTGCCGGAGGCATGGAAGCGTACTTGAGCAGTGTAGACCTCAAGAAATTACCCGCTCGTTACGCAGGCCTGAAATGGACGAGGGAGTTGCTTAAGGAGTTTCCGGAGGGAACAGACCTGTGCGGAGAAAATGGAGAAATTCACACGGTCGTTGTCGGCGGCCCGATGTTCCGAAAGGCCATTCCGATCACGGTTGGCGAAATCGTCGAACGGGAAGGGTTTGCCTATGCCGACATCATCCCGATGAACTAAAAGCACTGTCGAACCAGCAACAATATGGGCAAAATGATGAATGCAAGTCAATACGAGGAGAGTCTCAGGAAACTGAAGTTGAACGTTTACATGTTTGGCAAGAAGGTCGAAAACCCCGTTGATGATCCCATCATTCGACCGTCCATGAACGCCGTCGCCGCCACCTACGAAAACGCCCGCAAACCCGAATACGAAGACATCATGACGGCCACTTCCCACCTCACCGGCAACCGGATCAACCGGTTCACCCACATCCACCAGAGCGTCGAAGACCTGGTGAAAAAAAGCAAGATGGGGCGTCTTTTGGGGTCGCTCACCGCCTGCTGTTTTCAGCGTTGCGTCGGCATGGATGCTCTAAACGCCCTGTCGATCACGACCTATGAGCTCGATGCGAAGTATGGGACTGTCTATAACAAACGCTTCCTGGCGTATCTGGAGTACGTTCAGGAAAACGACCTGGTCTGCACCGGCGCGATGACCGACCCCAAGGGCGACCGCGCGCTCGCCCCCTCGCAGCAGCCCGATCCGGATATGTTCCTGCATGTCGTGGAAGAGAGGAAAGACGGGATCGTGGTAAGCGGCGCCAAGCTCCACCAGACCGGCGCGGTAAACTCCCACGAGCTCATCGTGATGCCAACCCTCTCCATGCGGGAGGAAGACAGGGATTATGCCGTATCCTTCGCGCTTCCCAGCGATACCGCAGGTATAACCTACATCATCGGGCGGCAATCCTGCGATACCCGCAAGCTCGAGGGTATGACCTTCGATCGGGGCAACATGTATTACGGCGGCCACGAGGCGCTAATCGTCTTCGACAGGGTTTTTGTCCCCTGGGAGCGGGTTTTCCTGTACAAGGAGCATGAATTTACCACCCAGCTCGTGGAAAATTTTGCCGCTTACCATCGCCAGAGCTACGCGTGCAAGGTGGGGGTCGGCGATGTGCTGATCGGGGCGACCCAGACCATTGCCGAGTACAACGGCGTGGAAAAGGCCTCCCATGTGAAGGACAAGATCGTCGAAATGAATCACTTGAACGAAACCCTTTTCTGCGGCTGCATTGCCTGCGCAGCGGAGGGGCACAAAGAGCCGTCTGGCACATATCTCGTCGATGTTCTGCTGGCCAACGTCCACAAGCAGAATGTCACGCGCTTCCCTTACGAAATAGCGAGACTTTCCCAGGACATCGCGGGCGGCCTGATGGCAACCTGTCCCTCCGCTCAGGATCTCCACTCGCCGGTGGTGGGCAAATGGGTGGACAAATATCTGAAAACAAAACAGGATGTTCCCACCGAGCACCGTCTGAGAATACTGCGGCTTATTGAAAACATCACCCTGGGAACGGCGGCTGTCGGGTACCTGACGGAATCCATGCATGGCGCCGGCTCCCCCCAGGCCCAGCGGATCATGATTTCCCGGCTGATCAATCTGAAGCAGAAGCAGAAGAAAGCGAAGTGCCTGTGCGGGATCGAGCGAGAAAAATAAGGGAGAAGTCGGTCTTGCCGAAACTGTATCTAACGAGTCCCCAGGGCGCCGACTTTGCTGTTGAACAGCTAAAGATAACAAGCGATGACCGCTAAGCGGCGTTATTTTCATGGCAAGGTTCGCAAAAAGTAGCGACCGAAAACCGAAAGGGGAGGCGAAGTATGAGCGGCAGAGAAATAATGACGGCAATTGTAAGAGAGACTATTGCAGCAACACTGCCGGCCAATATGGTGCGCGAGAAATTGAAATTTGCCCAGGGGGTTCTGAGCATTGAAGGGAAAAATTTTGTTATCCCCGAAGAACGCGGGGTGCATCTGTTCGGCAGCGGGAAAGCCGCCGTGGAGACGGCGCGGGCGGTAAAAGAGTTGCTGGGGGAAAAGCTTGCGGAGGGTTTTGTTGTCTCGAACTATCCCGCCTTCCTCGACGGCGTTGAGGTGTTTGAGAGCTCGCATCCGGTGCTGACCCAAAAGAGCGTCCGCGCGGCGGAAATGCTGATGGAAAAAATGGCGGCGCTTGCGGTGGAAGATTTTTTTATCTATGTGTTGTCCGGGGGCAGTTCCGCCCTTATCGAAAAACCGGTCCCCCCGATTTCGCTTGCGGATATGCAGTCGCTGACGAAGGGACTCCTGGCGGGCGGCGTTCCGATCGAAGAGATCAACATCGTTCGCAAGCACCTCTCGCTGGTCAAGGGTGGACGGCTGGGCCGCTTGACCAGGGCGCGCGGAGTTGTCCTGGTGGTTTCGGATGTGATCGGCGACGATCTCGAGGCGATCGGCTCGGGACCTTTGTATTTTGATCGTTCCACCTTTGCCGACGCGCAGGCGATCCTGAAAAAATACCGCCTCTGGGAAGGGGCGCCGGCTGCCATCAGAACGGTTGTTGAGCGGGGATTGTCCGGACAGTTGGAGGATACGCCGCAAAGCGAAAACCCGCCGATAGAGCACTTCATTATCGACAGCAACATTAAAGCCCTCCTGAAGGCCAAGGAGAATGCCGAAAGGCTGGGCTTAACTGCCCGGATCATGACTTCCCGCCTGCGCGGAGAGGCGAGGGAGGCGGCCCGGGCGATAGTTGCCATCGGCGAGGAGATTGCGGCAACGGGACAGCCCTTTCCCCCGCCAGTACTGTTGCTTTTCGGTGGGGAGACGACGGTGACTCTTCAAGGCGACGGACAGGGAGGGCGCAATCAGGAGATGGCGCTTGCCGTGCTCAACGAGCTGCGCGGGGCTTCCCGTTTTGCGTTCTTCAGCCTGGGGACGGACGGGATCGACGGCAATTCGGACGCCGCCGGGGCGATAGTCTCTCGGGAGAGCTGGGAAAAGGCGCAGAATCTCAATCTCAACATTGAACAGTATCTGTCTATGAACGACTCCTATCATTTTTTTGAACAGACCGGCGACCTTGTCAAAACCGGTCCCACCGGCACAAATGTGATGGATATTTCGGCGCTTCTTATAAACGGCTGAGGGAAAACTAATCAGGAATTTTTAGCTGCCGTTGTGCGGCCGACCTGCCGCTCCGCGAACAGGAACGCCAGCACCGAACCAACCGTTGACAGGGAGATGACAATATAGAGGGTCAAAAGGTTTGCCCGGGCCAGCACAGAGGTGGCCAAAAGCGGACCGGCGCCGTTTCCGGCAAAACGGGCGGAATTAAGGAAGCCGATTTTTGCCCCGCCTCCTCCCCCGGCAAATTCAGCCATAACCAGCGAGATAACGGCGGCGATCGCCCCTGTCTGGAGCATCCGCACCGCGGCAAAGGAGAAGACCCCGGGGGCGAAGTACATGATTATTTGTAAAAAAGCCGAGAAAAGGCAGGCCGCGACTATTGTTTTTTTGATCTTCGCCAGCGGCGTCAGGTTGCTGATCAGGTAATTCCCCAAAATCGCAGTTGCAGTATATCCCATCATTACAAACCCGGCAGCCTTGAGGGCGTCATTGCCCTTCAGCGAAAATCCTGCCAGGACGTTGGGAAGAATGGCTGGCAGAAACGTCAGGTTGACAGTGGCGATGAAGCTCAACACCCATCCGAAGATAACTTGCTTCTTATATGAAGTTTTACCTTCAATTTCTTCTTGTTTCGGGGCAATCCCGGAAACGTATAAATGGCAGAGCAGCAGGCTCACGGAAATTAAAGCCGCCGAGAGGATAAACGGCGCCGTGTAGCCCATGTGCACGACAACGTAGGCGCCCACCGGAGGAGCCAGCAGTTGGCCGGCGGTGATCGAATTCTGAAACAAGCTAAGGTTGCCGGCCAGTTTTTCCCGGAGGGAAAGCCGTGATACCATAAAAATGCCGATAGTGGAGGCGCCGCCCAAGACGCCCTGGAAGATCCGGAGCGCCAAAATCAACGGCAGGCTTCGCGTAAAGCCCATCAACAGAGTAATGACGCCGCTTACAAAGAAAACCCTTTCGTACATTAGTTTGGGACTGTATTTGGCGGTCAGGCTTCCCCAGAAAGGGGCGACGGCGGCCATAACAAAGGAGTTTAGCCCCATGATCAGTCCGATCCAGATCATCGTCCGGGTAGGGCTGTATTGGCTGATGTCCAATATGTAAAAGGGCATGAAGGAGATTACGATGTTCATGCCGAAGGCAAAACAGAACTGCGACAGGACAATGGCATAAACAGCAGCATTCCCGCCGTCTTTTCCCTCGCTCCCTTCGCCTGTGCCTGTCTGTCGTAGAGTTTTCATGGCTCCTTTTACAGAATATCCGGCTAAAAGCAACAGCAAATCGGGAAGTGTTTCTATCTTTCTTCTTCCGTCAGCGCCTCGGCAAATTTTAGCTGCTGCTCCAGCACGGCCACCGTTGCGTCGGAAGCGTCATTTTGGCGCGCCCGCAGGCGACGGCAAAGCTCGTCCGGGGGCGCCTCGCAGGCGAGGATTTTAAAAGACAGGTACAGACGACCGGCCAAATTGCGAAATTGTTCCCTTTGAATTCGCCGCAGGAAAGCCGCATCAACGATTACCGACCAACCGGCGCTCAGCGCGTCTTCGGCCAGTTTTTCCAGACGGCGGTAGGTTCTGTTCGTCGCTTCTTCCGTGTAGATGTTGCCGCCGACGTTCTCGGGCGCCAGACCGAACAGGCGCTTTCTTTCGACATCGGAACGGATGCGCACCGTATTGGCTGTCTTATCGC
Source organism: Syntrophobacterales bacterium (assembly GCA_019429105.1). NCBI lineage: Bacteria > Pseudomonadati > Thermodesulfobacteriota > Syntrophobacteria > Syntrophobacterales > Syntrophobacterales bacterium. The sequence goes on along the minus strand of JAHYJE010000006.1, from coordinate 15,533 downwards.
CCAGCAGGAGTGCGGATGAGAGTGTGGTTTTGCCGGAACCGGAAAGACCGTGGGTGATGGCCAGGGTTGGCTGTGGGCGGGCAGAAAGGCGAGTCGCCATCGCCAGATATTCACACGCCTCGGCAACATTGCTGCCGAGCGCCGCCACTTTGGCCCGCACCAGGGCGCGGTAAACTGCGTAAAAGGGCAGCACCCCCAAGGCTTCGAAGTCGCCGGTTGCCGCCAGCCATTCGCTGATAAGCCAGTTGGCAAGACCGGGTTGGCCGTGGTCGAGCAGATCCTCGTAGGTGAAGGCCAGCTCGCTTGCCTGATCGACCCAGCGCAAATCTTCGTTGAATTCTATGCAGTCGAAGGGGACGGCTCTGCCGTCAAGGAGGACAATGTTGCCCAAATGCAGGTCGCCGTGGCACTCACGGATGTGCCCGGCTCTCTTGCGGGCGGCGAAGCTGGTCTGGCGCCTTGCAAATTCAATTCTTGTCCATCCTTCCAGCTTCGCTAACAACGCTTCTGCTGTCGGGAGCAGAGAGCGCAGTTCCTCGAAGTTTTCCAAAGCCAGCGCCAGCACCTGATCTGCCTCGCCAAAACGGCTTCCCGGCGGCGCTTTTTGTGCGGCTGCATGAAAGGCCGCCACGGTCTGCACCAAGTCGGAAACTATGGCCGGTGTCAGCTCGCCCCGGGCGCAGACGTGGTCCATGCGCCATTTCTCGTCGAAGCGGCGCATCTTTACTGCCCACTCGATGGCTGGCGTTTCGCCGAAGCGCGGCGCCGCAGGCGTACCTGCGATCGCCTCCAGCCCCAGGTAGATATCGGGCGCATAACGACTATTTAGCATCAGTTCCGCCTCGCAGAAGGCGCGGCGCGCCTTGAGGCTGCTGTAGTCCACAAAAGGGAGTTTTACCGGCTTCTTGATTTTGTAGGCATAGTCGCCAGCCAGAAGCACCCATGATATATGGGTTTCCAGCAGCTCCACCTTCCCGGCGCCGTGTTCCTGGCGCGCCCTTTTCAGCAGGGCGGCAATCAGCGGCGGCAGGGTCGGGGATTCAATCATGGGTTTTCCCTCAGTCACCGTACTTTTTTGATTTCGGCCTGAAGGCGGCGCCGCTCCTCGCCTGCCCGGGCAAGCGTCTCGCGGTTGCTGTCGTCCACCCGCATGAAGGCAGCGCGCCATGTTTCGTTTTCCCAGTGAAACGGCGTCTGGACAGTGGTGCGCGGCATCCAGGCACGCTCCAGCAGCTCGAGCGCACTTCCGACGATCGAGCGCTGCATCTCTTTGTCCCAGGGTTTTCCACAGGGATTCCCCAGCGGAAAATCGGTGAACATGAAGCGGGCAACGCCGCACTCTTCAACGACGTCCCGCGCGCAGCCCATGACCACCGTGGGGAGGCCATTCGCCTCCAAGTGCCTTGCTACCAGACTCACGGTCTGGTGGCAAACCGGTCAAAGCGCCATCAGAATCACGGCGGCGAGGCCATCCTCCCGGCACCACTCGAGTATCCGGGGGGCGACATCCTGTGCTGTTCGCTTCTGGCTGTAATCGGTGGGGACTCCGTAGAAGCGGGGCGAAGCCGACCCGATTCTGCCTGCTTCGGCTTGCTCGGCAAGGCGGTTTATTGGCAGAAAACTGTCAACATCCTCAGTATGGGTCGCATTCTTGTCCCAAAACAGATCGTTGGTGTATAGATTTTTCGGCGGCGGGTTCACCGGCTCCGCGTAGGGGCCACGCATTCGCCCTCCAGCCCCGATCAGCCCCTCCGCCGACGTTCTGCCTGCTGTTGTCACCAATCCCACCCGGCATTCGGAGAGCGGTTCTTGCAGCGGGGCAAAAGGGACTTCTTCGTGATGGGCCCAGGCGTAAGGCCTGGTGTAGCCCTGGGCGGCGTAGTACTCCCGGCTGCGATCTATGTAACTGACGAAAGAGCGGTAAGGCCTAAGATCATCCATGAAATCCTCCTAAGGTAAAGATTTGTTTTTCCGTGACTGCTTTTTAATGAATCTGCCTGTGCCCCGGCTCGTCTCCGGAATAAAGTTTCTTTATAATGTTTTTGACAGCGGCTTGCTCTCCATCTTGCTGATTCCATGTATTTTTATATCACAATAATCATCTTATAGCGATTAATTATTAAGAGATTCAGTCCGCGCACTTTAGTCTTGGGCCTTTTCCGACTTGCCCATGGTGTTTCTTGTTTTTCCCGGTCCAGCCAAAACAGAAAAGCATTGCATCGTTGAGGGGTTTGCTGTAGAAGGCGGGCGCGGCAAGCTTGTGATTGAAGATGCCGAAAAGATAATTGTGCAGGAGAAATAATGAAAAACTTTTTTACCCCGGACGGGGTAATCGTCGTCGGCGCAACTTCCAACCCGATAAAGGGCGGAAACGCCATCGTGAAGAATCTGCAGATGGGGTACAAAGGCCCAATCTACCCGGTCAATCCGCGTTACGCGGAGATTGAAGGCCTGGCCTGCTATCCGTCGGTTACGGATGTTCCCGGCAAAGCCGATCTCGCGATAGTCTTCGTGCCGGCCTCCCAGGTGTCGGAGGTGGTGGAAAAGTGCGCCGCCAAAGGGATACCCGGCGTAATGATTGAATCGGGGGGGTTCGCCGAAACGGGTCCCGCGGGGGCGAAATTTCAGACAGAGCTGCTGGAGATTGCGGCCCGCACGGGGATTCGCATCTGGGGGCCGAACTGCATGGGTCTCGTGGATGTTGCAGGCAGCAACATCTTTTCCTTCATGGTGCCGGAATGGCAGCAGCAAGGCCTGCTGATTCCCGGCCGCGTCTCCCTTGTTGTTCAGAGCGGCATGCTCTCCGCGGTTTTTCTGGTGGATATCATGACCCATGCCCTGACCGGTATTGCCAAAGTATGTTCGCTGGGAAATAAGGTTGACATAAATGAGTGCGATATCCTTGAATATTTCATGGACGACCCCCAGACGGACGTAATCGGGATGTATCTTGAATCCTTTGCCGACGGCAGACGTTTCCTGGAGTTGGCGCGCTGCTGTACAAAACCTATTGTCGTACTCAAAGGGGGGAAAAGCGAAAAGGGGGCCGAAGCGGCGATGAGCCACACCGCCTCGCTTGCCGGAAACCGCCGGATCGTCTCCGGCCTGATGAGGCAGGCGGGGGTTATAGAGGCAACGGACTTCCGGCAAATGGCCGATATCTGTCGCTCCCTGGCCTTGACGGAACCGGCCGCGGGGGGGAAAAGAACGGCCATTCTCACCTTCAGCGGCGGGGCGGGGATCGTCTCCACTGACTTTGTTGAAGAACAGGGACTTGCCCTTGCCGACTTTTCCCCGGAAACAAAACGGGAGCTGGAAAAACTGTTTCCGTCCTGGATGCCCGTTTCCAACCCGGTCGATTTGTGGCCGGCTATTGAAAGTCATCTCGGCTCGGGCGTTGACGTTCAGGGCCTCGCCCTGTCCGCTGTCCTTGCCGACCCGGGGGTGGACGCGGTCTTTCTGCATCTGTCCGCCGGGAATATCCGGATGCTGTCCAATCTGTCATCCTTTGCCGCCCTGATCAAAAAACACGGCAAACCGCTTGTCGCCTGGCTGGTCGGAAAACAGGATTTGGTTTTAAAAACCCAAAAGGAAGCGCTTTTTGCGGGAATTCCAGTTTTTACCGAGATCGGCCGGGCTGCCGAATGCCTGAGGGCGGCCATACGCAAACGTCGCCTGCCCGAAGGAGCGCCGGAGGTCTCACCGGTAAATATTCTCCCCAAAATAGAAAAAATCATGACCGCAGAAACCGGGGCGCTTGACGAGCATCTCTCGAAACAACTGCTGGCGGCCTGCGGAATCCCGACCGTCCTGGAGGCGGTCGTTAATTCGGCAGCGCAGGCCGAAGGGAGGGCGGCGGAATTTGGTTTTCCGGTTGTCATGAAGGGTCTCTTGCCCGGCGCCATCCACAAGACCGAACTCGACCTGGTGCGCCTCGGCATCGCCGATGGAAAATCCGCCCGGGAAAAATTCGCCGAACTTGACCGAAAGATGGAAAATCGGGGCAAGGTCCTGCTTCAGAAGCAGATCCCCGGCAAGGTGGAACTCATTCTGGGGCTCCTGCGCGATCCCCAGCTCGGGGCATGCGTCATGTGCGGCATCGGGGGCATCGCTGCGGAATTATACGAGGATGCCGTTTTTGCCGTCGCCCCGCTGACGCTGCGAGAGGCGCGGGAGATGATCGCCGGCATCCGCGGACAGAAACTGCTGGACGGCTTTCGGGGTTCAGCGCCGGTAGATCGGGAAGAGCTCGCCCGCATTATCGTCCGCATGGGCGAGATCGGCCTGGCCTTCCCTCAAATCAGCGAAATTGACATCAACCCGCTGCTCTATGGCCCGGATGGCGCCGTTGCGGTCGATGCAACTGTCGTGCTGCGGTAATTTTTAGAAGCTTAAACAAAAAATGGAGGAAAATCAATGAACCAGATCCCCGTTGCCATTATCGGCCTTGGCCCCGTAGGCCAGCTCATTGCGAAAATAGCATCCCGGCGGCCCAATTTGCGGCTCGCGGCGGCCGCCGACATCGCCCCCGGGTACAATAACCGGGATTTGGGAGAGATTCTGGACCTGCCCCCGCTGGGCGTAATGGTAAGGCCCACCATTCCAGAGGCGCTGCATTCGGCAGCCGTCCCGGGGGTGGCAATCGTCTGCACCGGTTCCTGGCTGAAAAGGATCACGCCGCAGATTATCACCTGCCTCGAGGCGGGCTGGCACGTCGTTTCGACCTGCGAACAGCTCTCCTACCCTTTTCAAAACTGCCCCGAAGAGTCGCGCCTGATTGACGAAAAGGCGAAAGAAAAAGGGCTGGCCGTTCTGGGCACCGGCGTCAATCCGGGCTTTGCGATGGATATCCTGCCTGTTTTCATAAGCGGCGCCTGCAGTCTGGTTAACTCGGTACTGATCGAGCGTTTTCAGGACGCCTCGCTCCGCAGGCTCCCCTTCCAGCAGAAAATCGGCGCGGGACTCGACCTCGCCGAGTTCGAAAAGAAGGTTGCGGAGCTGACCATTCGTCATGTCGGGTTCTCCGAATCCGTGCAACTGATCGCCGCCGCGCTGGGGATTGCGCTCGACAGGATCGAGGAGCGCGTCTATCCCGTGATGGCGACGAAGACGCTCCGCAGCCAGTTCATTGAGATTGCCCCAGGCCGGGTCTGCGGCGTCGATCAGCTCTGTCAGGGATATCACGCCGGAAACGCCGTCATCACGCTCCACCTTCAGGCCTATTTCGGGCACCCCGACCCGAAAGACCGCACCTTCATCGCTGGAGAACCGCCCCTGGATGTGACGGTCAAGGGCGGACTCCCCGGAGACACGGCAACCTGCGCAATGGCCGTAAATGCCGTCAAAAGGATTGTCCAGGCGTCGGCCGGCCTGCGCACCATGCTCGATGCCGGCGTGATTTCTTCCTGGCTTGCCCGGCAGTGACCATGGGTTCGGGAAAGAGCGGCAAACCCATCCCCACCCTTTCCCTCCTCTTCAAGGGGAGGGAATTTTAATGCAATGCTTTCAATAAGTTGATGTATATTTTCCGGTGAAATGATCGGGTAATTGTAGTAGTTTCCGGGATTCGACTTACGCGCCGCTTCCGGCAGAAAGCCACTGGGCTTGAGGGTCAGAGGCCATGTACGATCTCCTGTTCAAAAAAGTTACGGTTGTGGACGGAACCGGCGGGGCGCCGTATGAAGCGGACGTCGCTGTCGCCGGGGACCGCATTGCGGACATAGCCCCCGCATTGTGCGGCGCTGCCCCGGTCGTCGTCGCAGACGTCGGCCTTGTTCTGGCGCCGGGCTTTATCGATATTCACAGCCACACCGACGCCAATATCTTCGAGAATCCTTTTGCCGAAAGCAAGCTGCTGCAGGGCGTAACCCTCGACGTGACCGGCAATTGCGGCCTGGGTTTTTTCCCTGTCGCCGAAAATCGCAGGGGAATGCTCGAAGAGTATCTCGCCATGCATGAGTTCGTTTTTCCCCAGGGCGGAAACAAGTGGAGCGATCTGGCGGGTTTTGCCGATAAGCTCGAAAAAGGCGGCATCGGCGTGAACCTGGCGCCGCTGGTCGGGCACGGTGCGTTGCGGATTGCGGTTATGGGAATGGAAAATCGCCCGCCGGACCGGCAGGAAACGGGAGAGATGAAGCGTCTTTTGGAAGAAATGCTCGCTCAAGGGGCGTGGGGAATGTCCTCAGGCCTGATCTACCCGCCCGGCAGCTTCGCCGGCACAGAGGAGTTGATCGAACTGGCCTTGGTTCTCGCCCGGAAATACGCGCTTTACGCGAGCCACATCCGGGGCGAAGGAACAACCCTGTTTGCCGCAATTGATGAGGCTATCGAAATCGGCAGAAAATCAGGCGCAGCCATCGAGGTTTCCCACCTGAAAGCGCTGGGAAAGGCAAATTGGGGCCGGGCCCAGGAAGCCCTGAACAGGATAGCGGAGGCCAGACGGCAAGGCATTGACATCGGCGCCGATCAGTACCCCTATGAGGCCACAGAGACCACCCTCTCCGTACTGCTTCCCGGCTGGGCACTCGCCGGCGGCGCTCAGGAAACCGGCAAACGCCTTGCTGACGCGAAGCTGATTCCGAAGCTTACAGAGGCAATAAAAAAGCTGATCGCCGAGCGCGGCGACGCCGCAACAATCATGTTTACCGGAATCGCTTCCGAGAAACTCCGTTTTTTGTCGGGGAAAACCCTTGCCGATGCGGCCGCTTTTTGGAATCTGGCGCCCGAGGCGACGGCGCTGCGCATCCTCCAGGAGGACAGCTCCATCCACGCCGCTTTTTTCTCGCTTTCTCCCACCGACGTCGAGTCCATCATGCAAAGCGACTTCGTTGCCGTCGGTTCGGACGGCCTGGCGCTTGCCGCCGCCAAGGCCGAGGGAATGACCCACCCCCGCTCGTATGGAACCTTCCCCCTGGTTCTGGAAAACTACGTTCGGGAAAGAGGACTGCTTTCACTGGAAAAGGCCGTTTACAAGATGACCGGCCTGCCCGCGCGCCGTCTTGGCCTGACCGACCGGGGCGTCATCCGCTCCGGATATATCGCCGATCTGGCGCTGTTTGATCCGGCGAAAATCGCCGCCCGGTCAACCTTCGCCAATCCTCATCAGTACCCGACAGGCATCCGGATGGTAACGGTAAACGGACAGATTGCCGTGCGCGACGGCAGATTAACCGGCGTTTTGGCAGGCCTGATATTGAAAAAGCAGGGGGTCCCAAGGCCGGATCGTCACCCCCGAGCAGACGATCCCGCTTGATAATCATGACGAATTCAAGGATTTTTAATCACTCCGCAGCATCCTTGCACTTTGCAAGGAGGATGCCTCTCCGTTTGCGGAAAACGGCGGGCGCGGCGGTTGACCGAGTTTGGATATTGAATCCGGGAAAGCAAAAACTGATCAGTTACTTTATCTTCCTGATCTCTTCCTCCTTGCCGACGACAACCAGCACATCGCCGTCCTTGAAGATGAAGTCCGCCTTCGGGATCATGGTCAGTTTGTCGGAAAGCACATCCTTGATAGCGATAACCTCGACATGGTAACGTGAGCGCAATTGCAGTTGGGCAATGCTTTTCCCAAAGAATTCATTGGGAGGGGCCACCTCGGAGATTACATAATCGTCGGAAAGGGGCAAATATTCAAGGACATTTGGCGAGATGATACTTCTGGCGACCTTGTGGGCAACCTCCCGCTCCGGAATCATCACCTCCGTCGCCCCGACCTTTTCCAGAATCAGCTTGTGTTCCTCGTTCGGGGCCTTGACGATGATCGTCCGGATTTTCATCTGCCGGAGGTGCAGGGTGGTCAGCGTCGAGGCCGCGAGATCCTCGCCGAACGAAACGATGACGACGTCGTCCTCCTGGATGCCGATCTGCTCCATCACCTCCCGGTTTGTGCCGTCGGCGACCATCGCCTTTGTGGAGCAGTCCCTTGCCGCCTGCACGGCCTGCTTGTCCTTGTCGATGGCGATGACCTCTAAACCGCCTTCATACAACTCCTTCACGATATTGAAACCGAAGATACCAAGACCGATCACAACCACCCGCTGCTGCATCGCTAATCCCTCCCCTCTTTCACCGGTCTAACCGACCATAACGGACTCTTCAGCATACTCGATTTCGTTTTTTCCCTCGGAATACCAGGAAAAGGCCAGCGTCAGCGGCCCCACCCGGCCTGCAAACATTATTACAATAATGGCTGCCTTCTGAATATTGCTCATTTCCGGCGTTATTCCCATGGAAAGGCCGGCTGTGCCGAATGCGGAAACTGTCTCAAATATGTACTCGATAAAAAGGTGGCGGGTCGCCTCGGGCGGCAGGGCATTTTCTCCCCCGAAGAACAGCATGATCGAGACAACAATCCCGATCAGCAAAAATGCGGCAAAAACGATCGAAATGGCGCGCCCCAGAATCTCCCGGGGAATCTGCCGGTTGAAAACGCTGACATTGAAACGCCCCCGCATGCGGTTCCAGATCATCAGCACCATCAGCGTGAAACTGGTTGTCTTGATGCCGCCGCCGGTCGAACCGGGAGAGGCGCCAATGAACATCAAAATTATCATTAACAGAACCGTTTCGTTAGTCAAACGGTCGATCGCCACAGTGCTGAACCCCGCGGTACGCGAGGTTACGGATTGGAAAAGGGAAATAAGAAAAGCAGCCGGCCCGGAAACGCCATTGAGGGCGTTGTGTGCCTCAAACAGATAAAAAAAGAAGGCGCCCGCAAAAATAAGCATCGTCGTTGTCAAGAGAACAAGCTTGGTATGCAGCGAAAGCCTTTTGAGTTTGCCCCGGTAGTATAAGATGATCTCCTGCTGCACCATGAACCCTATGCCGCCGAGAATGATGAGCCCCATGACCGTGAAATTGACAATCCAGTCTCCCTGATACCGGGCGAGGCTGTCGGAAAAAAGCGAATAACCGCAATTGTTGAAGGCGGAAACGGCATTGTAGATGGCATGGTACAAGGCGGTCGCGGGGGGGAAATCAAAAAGGAAGCGGATAAACAAAATAACCGCCCCGGCAGCCTCGGCAATAAAGGTAAATTTCAGGACTTTTTTGATTACAGGGACAAAATCACGCCGGGGGGCATAGAGAAAGGCGCTCTGAATCAGTTCCCTTTCCCGGAAAGAAACGCCCCGTCCCAACAGCCCGAAGATGACCACGGAAAAGGTTATTATTCCCAAGCCGCCGATTTGAAAAAGAAACAGTGTCACGAGCTGACCGGCAAAGGAAAGATCGCTGCCGATATCGATAACGGCAAGACCGGTTACGCAGACTGCGGAGGCCGAAGAAAAGAGCGCGTCCAAAAAACTCAGACGTTCTTTTCCCGCCGCAAAGGGCAGCCAGAGAAGAACCGCCCCGATCAGAATCACGGCGGCAAATCCGAGCAGAAAGATCCGGGGAGGCGTCATCCGCCGGGAAACGGCTCTTTTGATCTGCAAAAAAACCTTCATGCCTGCCCCGTTCGTTCATTGCGCATCATTTCGCCCTTTTCGTCTCCGGAGCATGGCGATAATCATGGCAAACGCGCCGACGGTAATCGCCGAATCGGCGACATTGAATGCCGGCCAGTGGTAGTTTCCCAGGTAAAAATCAAGAAAATCAACCACCTCCCCAAAGCGAACCCGGTCGATCAGATTGCCGGCAGCCCCGGCAAAAATCAGCGCCAGAGAAATGATCAGGGGATAATCGTCAATCAGGCTGACCCGCAGATAGTAGAGAATCAGCAGAATCGCCCCGATGGTGATGGCAATAAAAAACACCGTGCGGAAAAACGGCGGGGCGCCGGCCAGAAACCCAAACGCGGCCCCGGGATTTCTTACTGATGTGATGTTAAAGAAACCGTTTATTACGGCATAAGAGTCATGGAGGCGCATCGCCGACACAATCCATGCCTTTGTCGCCTGATCGAGGAGAACCACCAGAAGCGCTATCGTCAGAAAAATTCCATTTTTTTTGTTCAAAGATAACCCCTCCTGCCCGAGTTAGGGAAAAAGACCTTGCCAGCTTTTCCCTCTTAAACCCCCGCCCGGCCTTCGACCAACCTCTCCCTCCGGGGGAGGGCATAAAAATCCTCCCTCCGAAAGAGGGATATAAAATACTCCCGGTGGGGGAGGGCATAAAAATCCTCCCTCTCCCACCGGGAGAGGGTCGGGGTGAGGGCACGGGCCTTGCAATTCCTTAACCGGATAACGCTTATTTATCGTCACCAGGCCCGACGTTACCTACGCACCGCACACAGAGCGTCGGATGGTCGGCGCTTTCGCCCACCGTCTCGCTGTAGTTCCAGCAGCGTTCGCACTTGACTCCTTTCGCCCGACTCACGCCTACGACCAGCCCGGGAATTTCCGGACTCTGATAGCCATTTTCAATTGCCGCGGCTTCAACGACGGCAACCGCCGAGACAATCAAAAATGCACGCAAATTCTCGGTATTTTCCTGAAGCAGCGGGCGAATGTCATCCGGCGCGGCAATCAGGACCGCGACGTCCAAAGAGTGGCCGACAACCTTGTTCTGACGCGCCGTCTCAATGGCCCGGGCAACCTCGCTTTTTACGGCGATGAGTTTCTTCCATTTTTCGCCCAGTTCCGGTTGAAATTTCACGCTGTCCACTTCCGGAAAAACGGTCAGATGGATGCTCTCCGGCTTGCCAGCCTGCTCCGGCAGGGCCAACCAGATTTCTTCCGCCGTAAAGGTCAGAATCGGCGCCAGAAGCCGGGCCATCGCCCCCAGAATTTCCTGCATCGCCGTCTGTCCGGAGCGGCGCGGACGGGATGCCGTCTTCGACGTATAAAGACGGTCCTTCAGCACGTCCAGATACAAAGAGGAGAGATCAACGGTGCAGAAATTGTACAAAGTCGTATAGACCTGATGGTACTGGTAGAGTTCGTACGCTTCGCGCACCCGGCTTATCACCTCCTGCAGCCGGTGCAGAATCCAGCGGTCCATCTCCTCCAGGTCTTCATAAGGGACGGCGTCCGTCTCCGGCTGGAAATCCGAGATATTGCCGAGGATGAAGCGGCCCGTGTTGCGGATGCGCCGGTAGGCCTCGACCAAACGCTTCAGAATCTCCTCGGAAACCCTGATGTCTTCGGTGTAGTCCGCCGAGGCAACCCAGAGCCGGAGGATCTCGGCCCCGTAGCTGTCGATGATCTTTTGCGGGTCGGTCACGTTCCCCACCGATTTCGACATCTTCTTTCCGTCGCCGTCCACGACAAAACCGTGCGTCAGGACATTGCGGTACGGGGCGCGTCCCCGGGAGGCCACCGACTCCAAAAGCGAGGAGTGAAACCAGCCCCGGTGCTGATCGTTGCCTTCAAGGTACATATCCGCAGGCGAGCTGAGATAGTCCCGCCCTTCGAGGACGGCGGCATGGCTGACGCCGGAATCGAACCAGACATCGAGGATGTCGGTTTCCTTTTTGAAGTCGTCGCCGCCGCATTTGGGGCAGACGCATCCCGCCGGCAGCAGCTCCTTAGCTTCGCGTTCAAACCAGACATCCGCCCCGTATTGGCGGACAAGCGCCACCAGGTTGTCAACGATCGGCTGATTCAGCATCTGCTCCCCGCACGTCTTGCAGGTAAACACTGTAATCGGCACGCCCCAGAGGCGCTGACGGGAGATGCACCAGTCGGGACGGTTTTCGATCATTCCATAAATGCGGTCCCGTCCCCACGCAGGAATCCATTTGACGTTGTCGATCGCCTGCAGCGTCTTTTTCCGCAGGTCGTTTTTCTCCATCGAGACAAACCACTGTTCCGTGGAACGGAAGATGATCGGGTTCTTGCAGCGCCAGCAGTGGGGATAGGTATGCTTGATCTCCACCCGGCCCAGGAGCGCGCCCGCGCCCTTGAGCTTTTCGATCACCGCGTCGTTCGCGGAAAAGACGAACTGACCGGCAAAATCCTTGACATCCTTGGTGAATTTTCCGTCGTCGTCCACGGGGGCGTAGTTCTCCAGACCGTATTTCATCCCGATCTCATAATCCTCCTGGCCGTGGCCGGGGGCGATATGTACGCAACCGGTGCCGGTATCGAGGGTGACAAACGGGGCGAGGATCAGAAGGCTCTCCCTGTCGATAATCGGATGGCGGAACTTCAGTCCCTCCAGAGCAGAACCGGGAAACTCATCGAGAATTTCATACGGCTCACCGCCAAGACCGAAGGCGCTCAGACAGTTGTCGAGGAGTTCTCTGGCAAAAATCAGCACCTCCCCCCTGATCTTGAGGGCAATGTAGATAAAATCGGGATGGAGCGCAATCGCGAGGTTGGCGGGGATTGTCCACGGGGTCGTCGTCCAGATGACGACCGACGTCTGCTCGCCGGCGAGCTGCGGCCGGCGCAGGGAAACATCGGAAACAGCGGGGAATTTCACGTAGATCGACGGAGTGCTGTGATCCTGATACTCGACCTCGGCCTCGGCCAGGGCCGTCTTGCAGGAGGCGCACCAGTAAACGGGCTTTTTGCCTTTATAAACGCCGCCGCCCAGATAGAGTTTCCCCAGCTCGGCTACGGTCGCCGCCTCGTAATCGTAGGTCATCGTCAGGTAGGGATTGTCCCACTCCCCGAAAACCCCCAGCCGCTTGAACTGTTCCCGCTGAATATCAACGTAACGTTCGGCGTACTGGCGGCAGAAACGCCGCTTTTCCGTCTGGGAGAGGGTTCCTTTCTTTTCGCCCAATTCCTTGTCAACCTGGTGTTCAATGGGCAGGCCGTGGCAATCCCAGCCGGGGACATAAATGCTGTCGTATCCGGCCATATTTTTCGATTTCACCAGCACGTCCTTGATGATCTTGTTGAGCGCCGTTCCGAGATGGATGCTGCCGTTGGCGTAGGGCGGCCCGTCGTGAAGTATGTAAGGCTTTCTACCTTTGGATGTCTGGCGGATCAGGTCATAGATATGCATCTTGTCCCAGCGGGCAAGCATTTCCGGCTCACGTTTGGCGAGATTGGCCTTCATCGGGAAATCGGTGTGCGGCAGATTCAGTGTATCCTTGTAATCCATCTAAAAGCGCTCCTTAACACAAGTATTCTTTCTTAAAAGTGCGGCAGGCTACCATATATCCCGTATCCTTTCAAGGTGGTTTTAAAACGGACTTTGGTAGTACGCTGCAGTTTGGTTATGAGGCGAGACAATTGCATAACTCCGTGTCATGCTCGAATACTTTTGTCGGGCATCCATGATTTCAAATAGTTAAAAACTGGATTATGAACATTAGATACGTTTTGTGAACATCAAGCTTTGCTTTCCCGCATATTAGTGCAGCAGCCGGTGTGTCGGCGTGATCTGCCGCGCAAGCTTGTCCGGCACGCCTGCTTCTCTTGCATATTCGGGCCAGCGGGCGACTGCTTCTTCAACCTGCGCAACGATGGCTTCGGCCCCCCTGATGCCGAACTGCTGGGCAACGCTCATAACATCCGCCTTCGTAAAATGGTCCCTTTTCCCGTTGACGCTCATCTGATGGCGGTTTGTCCATGCACCGGCCGGATTGTAGGCCCAGACGATATCGAAGGCGGGCGCAAGCGACCAAACACCGTTTTGATCCAATAAAAAGGCGATATTGCGCGTATGGTCGTCCTGATTGCGTGCCGCCACGTTGAAGGCCATGCGCCGAAACATCTCCTGCATAGCCGGGTGACCCAGGTTCAACCTTTGTATGACCGCCAGGGCCTGTTCATAGCCGTATTCGCCGGCGGCATTAAAGTCGTAATGGGCCAGGGCGCAAAGGGACTGCATGTGAATTTTCCCGCCATCAAGGGTCCGGTCAAAGCGCCGGGTCATGAAATGCGCCCGTCCGTTCTCTTCCAGGAGACGGCAGGGCATCATCCGGATGCCTGCGGCCGTTGCCATCAGATGGTAGGCATATTCAACGCGGCAGAAACCCTGGGGATCGCACAGCGATTGATCGTTCATGCCGTCGAACTTTAAGATCCAGGGCTCGAAACCCGGGGGCGGCGGGACCTGGCCGGAGCGGACTTCCAGAGTGGCGGGATGCCAGGCGATCACCGCCTTGGCCCGCTGCCCTCCGGCGGACGTGCCGACGCGGACGATCGTCCCCAGGGCGCGCGCCTTTTCCCCCTTCAGTTGCACGGCCCAGTCCGTGCGGTGGCGGAGAATATCAGCGGCAAGCTGCGTCAGCTCGGCGACCTCGATCGGTTCGCTCTTTCTCGCCCGCTCGCCCAGCGCCGGTTTGAATTCCAGCGCGCCCATACCCCGGGCGCCCATGTAGCAGAGCCGCTCCACCGGCGTAAAGTCGTCGGCCCTCCGTCCCTTGCGGGCCAGCCAGAGGTCGATGAAGCGGTTGCCGAATCTGTCCGGCAGGGCGTCGGCCAGCAAGCCCGGCAAACCATAAAAGGTCGTTCTGTTCAGCGCGGGAAACGAAAAGACCCCGCTGCGCAGGGGGAGCATCAGCGGCGCAATCTCCAGGCCGCGGCGCACGAATGCCGGTTGATATTCAAATGTCCCATAGCCCCGGTCATGGTCCCAGGCACAGGCGCCCACCAACTGCCCCCAGAGGCGAACTTCGACCACATCGACTTTTCTTACCCCTTGGGCCATGGGCTACGGCTCCTTTGCAACAGGCTTCACGCGCCTCACTGCCGCGCGCTGGCGCCGGCGGCCCTGCATTTTGGCCAGTTGCAGGGGACTCAGTTCCGGGGCTTGGAAAAAGGCATCCAACTGCTCCAGTTGGCCCAGCGCCCGCATGATGCGGACCAGATTTTCGAGGGTGCAGCCGCGACCGCCCTCCAGGCGCTGGACGACGATTCGCGCCACGCCTGCCTGTGCCGCCAGGTCCGTCTGTGTAATGTTGCGGTTGAGCCTCTGCCGGCTGACCCGTTCGCCGATTTCGGCCAATATGGCCTTGTCGTGCATCGCTGCAAACTGCATGGTAAACCCCCTACTGTGGATTGCCCTGTCTTCATAGAGAAACGACCTAACGCAAAATCTGGGAAAAGTCAATAGAGCGCATTATAAATAAGTCTCAAATAGCGATAAATATATTTTGAGCACTATAAATAATGCAGTGGAAAAGTGAAAGAGGGCATAGATTTATTTTCCCCTTTTTTCCTACAGAGCCAATTGCAAAACCATTTGTCATTCCCGAATGTCTCTATCGGGAATACGGTTTTTCAAGCAGTTAGAACCAGATTATGAACATTAAACTTCGTTTTCCCGCTTAAAATCATTGCGGGAATGACAGAATGTGAGAGTTTTGCAATTTCCTCGATGATGTAAATTTTGGGGTCAGAGTAAAAAATTCCCCTCATTGCCTGCATCCTCAACGTTTTACAGGCGCCGAGCATGGAATAATGTGGCCGCCTGCCGGGAAACATGGTAAAGGGGGAAAAAATTCAGGCAACGGGATATGGAATCAGAAAATGTAAAAAGACAGATGGCTTTCAGCATAGCCGGCAGGGCCATCACTATCGGTCTCTGGATCAATGTAGTTCTGATGGTCGTAAAGCTGCTGTCCGGCCATTTCGGCCATTCCGAGGCGGTGTTTGCCGACGGGCTGGAAAGCGCGACCGACCTGCTGG
>JAHYJE010000005.1 GCA_019429105.1 Syntrophobacterales bacterium | reverse complement strand
TGGCTTGACATTCTGGAGACGCTCTATGTCGTTTTCAAGGTGCCCCCTTTTCACCGAAACATTGCGAGGTCCATCTTGAAATCCCCGAAATACTATTTTTACGATACAGGTCAGGTGCCTGATGATCGGGGAATGAAGCTGGAAAATCTTGTTGCCTGCGCCCTGCTGAAAGAAACGCATTTTCGGGAGGATTGCCTTGGCGAAAAATGGGATGTTTTTTACATCAGAAACAAGGAAGGCCGAAAAATTGATTTCTTTTTAACCAAAGAGGATAGCCCCTCGCTGCTGGTTGAAGTTAAATGGGCAGGAGAGGAGAGGAGTCCCAACTTTGCCTTTTTCGATAAATATCTGACCGGTGCAAGAAAAATTCAGATTGTCAAGGAACTCAAAAGAGAGAAAACCTATCCCGACGGGCTGGAAATGCGAACCGCCCGAAGCTGGCTGTCCGAAATGCCTCTCGTAAAACCGGTGACATCATGCTGACGAGGGCTGACCCCCTCAACCCAAAGGACCCCCATGCCCTCAGACATGCACAACGAACGATGAAAATTAAGTTTGATGCGGTCGCGGGGCAGGGACATGGCATGCCCCGTGTCCCTGCGAAAACTTGGTTGCTCAATGTGTGGTATTAAACGGAAAAATTCTATTTTCACATGAGCCAATTGCAAAACTCCGTATGCGTCATTCCGGCGAAAACCTCAAAAGCGGAGCTTAATGTTCATAATCCAGTCATTTCAGTCCGTTCTGGGCCCCGGCTTATGCCGGGGCGACGGATAAGCTTATTTTGCAATTGGCTCCTATTATTATAGCTTTATTGCATCCATTGTGGTAGGTACAAGGCTCCTTGAGCCATCTGATATACAACGGACAGGCGGTACAGGCCTCCGCCCGGCATTTGTTCTGATTCAGGAGGACAATAACACAATGCCCCAGATATTCGACAATATAGAAAAACACCTTTTGCCCACCCTTTCGGAAGCGATGGGATTGTCGGAACGGGCGGATTTTTGCGTTGGTTATTTCAACCTGCGCGGATGGCGAAAAGTTGATTCACTGGTCGAGAAATGGACAGGAGGGGATGGCCATTGCTGCAGGCTTCTTGTCGGGATGCAGCAGATGCCGCAGGACCAACTGCGATCAGCCATGAGCCTGATCGGGGGCGAAGATCAAATTGATCAGGCAACGGCCATTGCCTTGAAGCGTAAGCTTGCTGAGGATTTTCGCGATCAGCTTACCATAGGGATTCCAACAAACGATGATGAAGAGGGCCTTCGCCGCCTTGCGGCACAAATTACAGCGCGGAAGCTGATCGTAAAGCTATTCCTTCGCCATCCACTTCACGCGAAACTCTATCTGTGTTTCCGGCAAGATCCCCTTAATCCCAAGATCGGTTATTTGGGCAGCAGCAATCTGACTTTGGCTGGTCTTTCTAAGCAGGGCGAACTCAATGTAGATGTTCTTGACCGCGATGCTTGTGACAAACTTGCCAGGTGGTTCAAAGACCGTTGGGAGGACAGGTTCTGCATCGATATTTCTAAGGAGCTTGTCGAGATCATCAACACCAGTTGGGCGCGCCCCGATCCGATTCCTCCGTATCACATTTACGTTAAGATGGCCTATCACCTTTCCCATGAGGCGCGGTCCGGTCTGACGGAATTCCGTATCCCCAGCGATTTCGGCGACAGACTTTTTGAATTTCAAAAGGCGGCGGTGAAGATTGCCGCCCACCATTTGAACAAGCGCGGGGGCGTTGTAATCGGCGACGTTGTTGGGCTCGGCAAGACGCTGATGGCGACTGCGCTCGCCCGCATCTTCGAGGATGATCACGGCGTCGAAACACTCATTATATGTCCGAAGAACTTGGTGAGGATGTGGGAGGATTACCGTCAAGAATATCGTCTTCGGGCCAAGGTGCTTTCCATTACCCAGGCTCAAGGCGAGCTTCCAGATCTGAGGCGGTTCCGTCTGGTGCTTATAGACGAGAGCCACAACCTGCGAAACAGAGAAGGCAGTCGTTATCGTGCTATTGCCGAGTATATCGCTACCAATGACAATCGCGTGATTTTGCTTTCGGCCACGCCATACAACAAGACCTACATTGATCTGTCGAACCAGCTCCGACTATTCATTGACGAAAAGAAGGACATCGGCATTCGCCCTGAGAAGCTGCTCCGTGAGCTCGGTGAGACGGAATTCATCCGGCGCCACCAATGTCCGCCTCGATCACTGGCTGCCTTCGAGAAGAGCGAATACGCTGACGACTGGCGGGATCTCATGCGGCTCTATCTTGTCCGCCGCACTCGAAGCTTTATCGAGAGTAACTACGCCAAGTTGGACCACGAGCGCAACCGAAAGTATCTCGAATTCTCGGACGGCACGAGATCCTACTTTCCAACGCGCATCCCCAAGACGGTCAAGTTCACGATCAACGAGAAAGACATTAACGACCCTTATGCGCGCCTGTTTTCAGACGACGGAGTCGATACGGTAAACGGACTGGCGCTTCCGCGATACGGCTTGGGCAACTATGTGAAGCCTTCACCCCACGAACCGCCGACACCCGACGAAGCGAGGGTGCTGGCCGATTTGTCCCGCGCGGGCACGCGACTGAAGGGGTTCTGCCGCACGAACCTCTTCAAGCGTTTGGAGAGCAGCGGGCAAGCGTTCACCCTATCCATCGAGCGGCACATCCTCCGCAACTTTATCTGCCTCCATGCCATTGAGAACGAGCTGCCCATCCCAATCGGGACACAAGACATGGGCCTGCTCGATACCTGGGCGAATGACCAGGACACCGACTTATGGGATCCCGCTGCCGACAATGACGACAATAACAACGCGACCGCAGATCCTGCCGTCACGACCTCGCATGTGGCAACCGAACGGGAATTTCAGGAGCGAGCATCCAATGTATACGACACTTATGCGAAACAGTTCCGCCGCAGGTTCAAGTGGCTCAAGCCTGAGCTTTTCAATGATGCCCTGGCCAAGGATCTGCGTAAGGACATCAGTTCGCTGATGAATGTCCTGAAAGAGGCCGGCGGATGGGATTCCAAGCGTGACACGAAACTACAAGAACTTGCAACTCTCTTGACCAAAAAGCACACCAACGACAAAGTCCTGGTATTCTCCCAGTTTGCCGACACGGTGGATTATCTTGCCGTTCAACTGAAGGCGGCAGGTCTGCAGGCTCTCGAAGGCGTCACCGGCGACACGGACGATCCCACAGCCATTGCCTACCGTTTCAGCCCAGTCAGCAATAACAAACACATCAAGCCGGAAGATGAGCTGCGCGTCGTTCTTGCCACCGACGTGCTCAGCGAAGGCCAGAACCTCCAGGACTGTTCAATCGTCGTGAACTACGACCTGCCCTGGGCTATCATCCGCCTGATCCAGCGCGCCGGTCGTGTGGACCGTATCGGGCAAAAGTCGGATAAGATACTGTGCTACTCATTCTTGCCTGCCGATGGTGTGGAAAGGATCATTCGTCTTCGCTCACGGGTTCAACAGCGCCTGCGGGAGAACGCCGAGGTTGTCGGCACTGATGAGATGTTCTTCGAAGATCAGGACAATGACCAGGTGGTTCGCGATTTGTTCACTGAGAAGGCGGGTATCCTGGACGGCGACGAAGACACGGAGGTTGACCTGGCCTCCTATGCGTACCAGATATGGAAAAACGCCATTGACCGAAATCCCGAACTGGCGAAGATCATCCCGGCCATGCCGAACGTGGTTTACTCGACGCGGCCGCATAAGCCGACGGCCAATCAGCCGGAGGGGGCGTTGGTTTACCTTCGAACCGCCGAGGGCAATGATGCCCTCGCCTGGATCGATAAGAACGGCAACAGCGTTACCGAATCTCAGTTTACGATTTTAAAAGCCGCCGAATGCCTTCCCGACACCCCGGCTCTGCCACGCCATAACGATCACCATGAGATGGTCGCCAAGGGCGTAAAAATGATTGTTGAGACCGAGAAATCCGTCGGCGGCCAACTCGGCCGCCCCTCCGGCGCCCGTTTCCGCACTTACGAACGCCTCAAAGCATACGCCGAAGAAATCAAGGGCGCCCTTTTCGATACGCCTGAACTCCGCAAGGCCATTGAGGACATTTACAAGTGTCCGCTGCTCCAGTCCGCAACCGACACACTGAACCGGCAGCTCAAGAGCGGCATCAGCAACCAGGCGCTGGCCGATCTGGCAGTATCGCTTCGCGCCGATGCCCGCCTCTGCCGCGTCGCTGAGACTGTCGAGTCGGTTGAACCCCGGGTGATTTGTTCCCTTGGCCTTAAGAGTGAGGATGCAGCATCATGAGAATCAATGTAACCGATGTCCGCCAATGCCTTAAATCGTTCGATTTCAAAACTCTTTTTCGCGAGCATCTTGGCTGGGATAATTACCAGGCAGCGCTGGAAATCCCGGTGGATGGACGAACCATTTTCCTGAGCGCCATCGCCCAGAAACGGGGATTTGTCGCCTTCGTTTGCGACGGCCCCATCCCGGACCGTGCCGTACGCCTGAAGATCGACCACCAGACCACCAAATCTGTCCACGAGCATTTCGTCATTTACGCCGACAGGGGCGCCGGACAGCAGGTGTGGCAATGGGTCCGCCGTGAGCAGGGCAAGCCCCTGGCCAGTCGCGACCACCGTTTTGACATCCGCCAATCGGGCGACCCCCTTATCCAGCGGCTTGATCAGATAGCTGTAAGCCTTGATGAGGAGGAACAAATCACCGTCGTGGATGTGGCGGGACGCACCCGGGCTGCCTTTGACGTGGACAGGATTACCAAACGCTTCTACGATCGCTTCAAGACCGAGCATGCCGCCTTTCTCGATTTTATCACGGGCATCAAGGCCGTCGCCGATCTTCAGTGGTACACCTCGCTCATGCTCAACCGGTTGATGTTCATCTACTTCATTCAGAAGAAAGGCTTCCTCGATGGCGATACGGATTACCTCCGCAATCGGCTGAAGATGGTTGAGCAGGCGAGGGGCAGGGATAAGTTCCAGTCCTTCTACCGCTATTTCCTCTTGCGGCTCTTTCAGGATGGCCTGGGCAGATCTCCGGAAGAACGCAGGTTTGATCCAATAATGGAGAAACTGCTCGGCAAGGTTCCCTACTTGAACGGCGGTTTCTTTGAAGTCCATGATCTTGAAAAGCGTTATCCTGAGATCGATATCCCGGACAAAGCATTCGAAAATCTCTTCGATTTCTTCGACCGGTACAACTGGCACCTTGACGAGCGTCCATTGCGCGCCGACAACGAAATCAACCCCGATGTGGTCGGCTACATCTTTGAGAAATACATCAACCAGAAGCAGATGGGCGCCTACTACACCAAAGAGGACATCACCGAATACATCAGCAAAAATACCGTTATCCCGTTCATCTTCGATGCTGCCCAAAAGAAGTGCGCCATCGCCTTCAACCCCGACGGCGCTCTCTGGCGCTTGTTGCGCGATAACCCGGAGCGCTACATATATTCTGCTGTCCTTCATGGAGTGCTCCGCGAAGACGGTTCCCTTGTTTCTGAGTCCGAGTTGCCCGATTTCGTGCAAAAGGGCATGCACGACCCCGAGGCCCGCATGCACGAAAACCGCTACAACCTCCAGCAGGCGCCGGGCGGTGATCCAATACGTCTGGTCACCGAAACCTGGCGCGAATATGTCTATCGTCGAACCCGCTGCCTGGAGGTGCACGAGAGACTCCAAAGGGGTGAAGTCTGTCAGATCAATGACCTGATCACACTGAACCTGGACATCTGGCAGTTAGCCCGAGACGCCATTATCAACGCCGAAGGGCCGGAGCTGCTGCGCGCCTTCTGGTATGCCATCGAGAAGCTCACCGTTCTTGATCCGACCTGCGGTTCGGGCGCATTTCTGTTCGCCGCCCTGCGGATTCTCGAGACACTTTACGGAGATTGCCTGGAGCGGATGGAAAGGTTTATCGAGGACCTTGAGGGAAAGCCTCATCATCCGGAACAATACAGCGACTTCAAAAAAGTTCTGGCCCGGATCGAAAAGCACCCCAATGAGCGCTACTTCATTCTCAAGTCCATTATCATCAACAATCTCTATGGCGTGGACATCATGGAAGAAGCGGTGGAAATCTGCAAGCTGCGCCTCTTCCTCAAGCTTGTTGCCCAGGTGGAAACGGCAGAACAGATCGAGCCGCTGCCGGATGTAGATTTCAACATCCGCGCAGGCAATACTCTGGTTGGCTATGCCACGGCAGATCAGGTGCGTAAGGCCTTTACGGAAGAGCGTCAATCCGATCGGCAGGTTCAGGGCCGGCTGCTCATGGGCGAAGATGAGGATAACTACAAGTGTTTTGAAGATGACATGGAGATTGTTAAACTGGCTTTCCGGGAGTATCGCCACCAGCAAACAACATACGGCGGTAGGGTCACGCACAAGGACAAACTGGATTTGCGCAAACGCCTTGCCGAACTCGATGCGGAACTCGACCGCAACCTCGTGGGCGAATATGGCATTACACCCAAAAACTATGGTTCAAAATCCGCTTATGAACAGGCGTTTAACCAATGGAAAGAAAGTCATCAGCCTCTCCATTGGTTTGTCGAGTTTTATGGAATTATGAGCGCGGGCGGGTTTGATGTTATTATTGGGAATCCTCCTTATGTGGAATATAGGAATGTTAGGCAAGATTATTGTGTTCACAACTTTGCTACAGAGTGTTGCGGAAATTTATTCGCTTTTGTAATTGAGCGGTCGTTTAACTTGGGAGTACCATGCGGACGTTTTGGCATGATCGTCCCGATTAGTATCGCATCCTCTGATAGGATGTCATCAGTCCGAGCAAAGTTGATGAATATTTGCGCGAGCGTATGGTTGAGTAATTTTGCTATCAGGCCACAACCCTTGTTTGCTGAGATTATGCAGCGTAATACGATTGCCGTTGCTGAGATTGGCCCGCGCCGAGGTGGGCGGCTTTTTTCAACCAATTATCTCCGCTGGTCTGCCGCTGAGAGAGAGACTCTGTTTGCCCGTCTATGTTACTCCGATGTCACAGAGGTACAAGCAGTCAAAGGAATTATTCCAAAAGTAGCATCTCACCCCTCTGAATCACTACTCCGAAAAATTATAAATACCTCATCACGAATTGGTCAACTTACCGGGCCGTCCAGCGGATCGCTATACTTTCATGATAGTGGGGAGTCCTACTGGACAAAGACGCTCTGTGATAAGCCTGTCGCCTACCGGAATGGTGTGAAAGTTGATCCGTCGCAATGGTTTCCTATTCAAGTTTTGGAGAGGGAAAGAGCGTTTGTCTATTTAGTTCTGAATTCAAATCTGTTCTACTGGCTGTGGACGGTATACACGGATTGTCGTCACATGACGAGAGGCTTCATCAATGACATGCCGCTACCCACCGATCGGCATTGCGATAACAACCTGTTGGATCGACTTCACCGAGCATATGATGAGAACACTACTTTATTCGAGAAGCGGCAGGGATACAAGTCGCCAGAGATAACTGTTCACAATTTCAAACCCCTCCTTGACGAAATCGACAAAGTGCTTGCTCAGCACTACGGCTTCACCGACGAGGAACTGGACTTCATCATCAATTACGACATCAATTACCGCATGGGAAACACCGACGATGAAAATGGTGATGATGGGTAAAGGGGGAAAGGCGATTTTTATGTTTAAGCCGAAATTTAACTACACCGATCAGATGGTCGGTTTTTTAACCCGGATAGCCGTGGCCAGGGAGGTTATCCTCGGTGCGCCGCTGATTCCCCGGTGGGAAATATCCCTGCGACGGGAGGCCATTGTTCGTAGCGCACATTCTTCGACCAGCATCGAGGGCAACAGCCTTTCGCTGGAGCAGGTAAGCGATCTTGCCGCCGGGCGCAAAATCATGGCCAAACGAAAAGACAAGGAAGAAGTCCTCAATTATATTCAAGTTCTCGAAAAATTGGACACCCTGTCCACGAACAGTGAAATCTCGGAAGCGAATATCAAAAACATCCAGAAACTGCTGACGGTCAACACGATTGACGACCCTCGGGATTGCGGCGCTTACCGGAGTGAAACCAATAAAAAGGAAAATTAAGAAAAAAAAGAAGGAATGGATTTGGTATTCTGATATGATTTAACTCGATTAATGACTGATTTATTGAGGAGCTCATTATGAAGATAAAGGAAAAGGGCAGGGGCGGAAAAAGCGAATCCGTCCGGGAAGATGTCGCCCCCTTCGCGGTGCCATTGAATAACGTGGAAACATTGTTGCCGTACAGTAGTTTCCAGGTCCGGCGCTTCCGGTGCTTGAAGGAAATCGTTATTGAACCGCTGGAGCAGGTTAATCTGATTACAGGCAAGAATGATGTGGGTAAAACCACGCTGCTGGAGGCACTGTTTCTTCATATCGGCGAGACCAATCCGGAATTGGCGCTGCGGATTGGCAACTGGCGTGGACTGAGCCTGGAGATGTTTTCTTCCTGGCGCTCGCTATTCTGGCAATTTGAAGACGACAAATCCATTGAGCTTGCCGCCACAACCATAAAAGGCATAAAACGTTCGCTGACAATTACGGCAAAAGCAGCCGAGGCGACAGTCATAGAGGAATTGTCGCCAAAAGAGGGAGCGGATTTTGTCAGGAGTTCAGGAGTAGAAATTACCTTTGACTATGCCGCCGAAAAAGGGAAACGTGAAAAGGTGGTTGCCGTGCCATACCAGGTCGGTCAGGGGGATGTGCTCAGGTTTGAATTAAGGATGAAAACGCCTGTACGACGAAATGCCTCGTTGAGCGGCATATTTTTGAATTCCCGCGGCATTGCAAACGTCGTGGAAGAAAACCGTCGCTTCAGTCAGTTGATAATGAAAAAACGAGACCATCTGCTCCTCGAGGCCTTACAAATCATCGAACCACGCCTGGAAAAAATCGAGATTCTTTCCCCTCAGGGCGCCCCCATGATGTGGGGCCATTTGAAAGGCTGCCTTGAGCCGATACCCCTTTCTCTGTTTGGCGACGGAACGCGAAGGCTTGCCTCGTTAATTCTGGCCATTGGGGAGGCGCAGGGGGGCGTGGTGCTGGTGGATGAAATTGAAAACGGCATCCACCACTCCGTGTTGAAAGACATGTGGCGCGTTGTTGCCGCGGCGGCAAGCCTTTTCAATACCCAGGTTTTTGCTACCACGCACAGTCATGAATGCCTGGTTGCCGCACATGAGGCATATATGGAAAGAGAACATTACCGTTTCCGGCTTCATCGGCTGGACAGGAAAAACGGGGATATTCGAGCCGTCACCTATGATCGGGACAGTCTGCAGGGCGCTTTGTCCATACCCCTTGAGGTGAGGGGATGAAGAAGATCGCCTGTCCTGCATGTGGAATAGAAATAAGCGATCTGCCTTTGAAGCTGCAAAAAAGTAAGCTGCTCCTGGTGGAAGGCAGGGATGAGGAAGAATTTTTCGGTGGATTGTTGCGCCATCTGGAGATAGACGACATCCAGGTGATCCCTGTCGGCGGGAAGGATCAATTCGCTGGTAAGCTGCAAGGATTGATAAAAGATCCTGACTTCGCCGACATCATCTGTATGGGCATTGTAAGGGATGCCGATGACGACCCGAAGGCAACGCTGCAAAGTATTGGCGACGCCCTGAAACAAGCCAGTTTGCCGGTTCCCAAAAAGGCAATGGCAAAGGCAAAACATAATGGCTCGCCCGACGTTATCATCATGATTCTTCCGAGCGCTGATGAGAGGGGCGCCCTTGAGGATATTTGCCTTGCGGCTGTAAAAGAAGATAACGCCAGCGCGTGTGTTGAGCAGTATTTGACCTGTCTCAAAGAGCAGAACGTTGCCGGTCCAAAACAAAAATGGTTGAACAAAGCCCGCGTGCGCGTCTTTCTGAGTTCCAAAGAAGAACCAACCTTGTCTCTGGGTATCGCCGCCCAAAGAGGCTACTGGCCCTTTGATCACAATGTTTTTGACGATGTTAAGAAGTTTCTGAAATCGGTGTAAGGCAATAATGAAAGAACTGGGCAGTGTCAAAACGGTGAACGCGCAACGAATCGTCCAGGGAGGCAGCGATTATCCAACGGTCCTGCAAAACCGCCTTTTCCAAGATGCGCCTCCTCAACTGGTTGCGCTGGGCGAAACGGTTGTTTTGGGTCGGCGTCTGCTGGGCCTGATTTGCTCGATTCAGTGTCCCGGCAGTCTTGTCCTCAAAACATTTGACGCCATCCGTGCCTTGCGGGATGCGGGAATGGCGGTAGTGGGCGGCTTCCTTTCGCCGATGGAGCAGGATTGTCTGGATATTCTGTTGCGCGGCAGGCAGCCGATCATTCTCTGCCCGGCAAGAGGGTTGAAAGGTTTGCGCCTCGGTGAAAAGGAAAGGCAAGCAATTGACGAAGGCCGTTTGCTTGTGCTTTCCGCATTTGCCGATGATGTCCGGCATACGACGGCCGCGCAGGCGGTAAGGCGGAACAATCTGGTTGCCGCCCTTGCCGATGCGCTTCTGGTTCCCTACGCCTCCCCCAACGGCAAGACCTGGACAACCGTCCATGCCGCGCTGAAAAGAAAACAGCCGGTGTTTACATTCGATGTGGAAGATAACGCCGATCTTCTCAAAGCAGGCGCGCGACCCTTTGAACTTCTGTTGGAGCAGGCGAATTCTCCTCAAACACAGAACGACCAATTCACTGTACCGCAATGAGGGCGCATACGAATGATATCCAACTCTTCCCACATGCTGCGGCCCGGGAAACTGGGCAGCGCCTGTCCTCGCGCCAGGCTGATGGTTTTTGGGTCAGGTTCTCCGGCAAAGGGGATTTTTGATATGAATTGGCCAGGTTGCCGAGAATGCCTCAGTGTCAGCAGCTATCGGAAATGCTTGGTTAAATGCTTATGAATTATATTCAACAGCACTCATGTCGCACAGTCGCGGGTGTCTCCCTGGATCTTTTCAATCGCATGATTCAGGGCCGGCAGGACGACGTTGAGATTTTCGCGGGCGCCGCGGGGGCTCCCGGGTAGGTTGATAATCAGGGTCTGGTTGAGGATGCCGGCGATGGCGCGCGAGATCATCGCGTGCGGGGTGACAAGGCCGCTTTGCCGGCGCATCTCTTCCGCCATGCCGGGGATTTCCCGTTCGATAACTTCGCGGGTGGCGTCGGGGGTTACGTCCCGGGGACTGACGCCGGTGCCGCCGGTCGTCAGGAGCAGATCGATTTTATTGCCTGCGCAGAATTCCACAAGCGTCTGCCGGATAACCTCCTTTTCGTCGGGGATTATCCGCCGGGCGACTATTTCTATCCCGATTGACTCGAGGATGCGGGCAATCTCCGGGCCGCTTTTGTCTTCCCTTTCACCGCGCGCTCCCCGGTCGCTGACCGTTACCACCGCGGCGCGAAATTTTGTCTCAGGCATCGGTCTTCTTCGCTTCCGCAATGATCTTTTCGGCTATGAACGAGGGAACCTCCTCGTAGTGTGAATGGGTGTAGGTGAAGTTGCCGCGGCCGCTTGTCATCGAGCGGAGATCGGGGGCGTAGCGGAGAATCTCCGCCAGCGGCGCCTGCCCCTTGATGATCTGGTTGTGGCCGAGGGAATCCATTCCGAGCACCTTGCCGCGCCTGCTGTTCAGATCACCGATCACGTCGCCCATGTATTCATCGGGAATCTCGATTACAATATTGACGATGGGTTCCAGGAGAATCGGCTGGCAATCGAGCACCCCCTTCTTGAAACCGAGGGAGCCCGCAATCTTGAAGGCCATTTCCGAGGAGTCAACCGTGTGATATGACCCGTCCACCAACGCCACCCGGAGGTCAACTACCGGGTAGCCGGCGAGGATTCCCTCTTCCATCGCCTCCACGATCCCCTTTTCCACGGCGGGACGGTACTGCTGCGGAATAACGCCGCCAAAGATCTTGTCGGCAAACTCAAAACCCGACCCCCGCGGCAAAGGTTCGATCTCCAGCCAGGTGTCGCCGAACTGACCGCGACCGCCGGACTGCTTTTTGTAACGGCCCTGTATCCTTGTCTTGCCCTTGATGGTTTCCCGGTAAGGAACCTTGGGCGTCTTCAGGATGACCTCGAGACCGAATTTGCGCTTCATCTTCTCGACGGCGACCTCGATATGGATCTGTCCCATGCCGGAGAGGATCATCTCGTTGGTCTGATCGTTTCTGTTGAATGATAAAGTCATATCCTCGTCGATCAGACGGTTTATCGAGGTGCTGAGCTTGTCTTCGTCGCCGCGTGATTTTGCCTCTACTGCAAAAGAGATAATCGGGACAGGCGGGATCATGCGGGGATAAACAATCGGTGCTTTTTCAGCGCACAGCGTGTCCCCCGTTGCCGTTTCCTTCAATTTTGCAACCGCGGCGATGTCGCCCGGGACCAGGCTTTCTGCCGGCTTCTGGCTCTTTCCTTCCAAGAAGAAGATGGTGCTGATCCTTTCC
This sequence comes from Syntrophobacterales bacterium, assembly GCA_019429105.1. Classification (NCBI taxonomy): domain Bacteria; kingdom Pseudomonadati; phylum Thermodesulfobacteriota; class Syntrophobacteria; order Syntrophobacterales; species Syntrophobacterales bacterium. The sequence goes on along the minus strand of JAHYJE010000005.1, from coordinate 84,061 downwards.
GTCAGATTGCGGGAGGCATTGTAGAGCCCCTGATCGGCGCTGAGGGTTCCGGAATAGACGCGAAAGAGGGTCAGGCGGCCGGCGAAGGGGTCGGCAATCGTCTTGAAAACGAAGGCCGAGAAAGGGGCGCTTTCTTCCGGCGCACGGACTTCCTGCTCCTCGCTTCCCAATTTTGTGCCGTAAATGTCTCCCCGATCGACAGGAGATGGACAATAATGGGCGATTGCATCGAGAAAGGGATGGATGCCGATATGCTTCAGCGCCGAACCGCAGTAAACAGGAATCAGCGAGCCTTTCAGGATTCCTTTTTTGAGACCCTCTTCCATGTCCTCGGGGCTCAGTTCTCCGCTTTCCAGATATTTGTTCATGAGGCTGTCGTCGGTCTCGGCGATGTCTTCAGTGAGTATTTCCCGGTACTTCTGCACTGTGTCGGCCATATCGGCAGGGATATCGACTGCCTTCACTCCCTTTTTCTGCTCGTCGTACTGCAGCGCCTTCATTATCGTCAGGTCAACCACGCCGGTAAAGGAGTCTTCCTTGCCGATCGGCAGCGCGCAGATCGTGGTCTTGGCGCCGAGACGATTTTTGACGCTTTCAACCGCCTTGAAGAAATCAGACCGTTCCCGATCCAGACGGTTGACGAAGACTACTCGGGGGAGGTGAAACTCGTTTGCATATTCCCACACCTTTTCCGTCTGAAATTCAACGCCGCCCACGGCATCGATAAGCACTACCGCCCCGTCTGCCACCCGGAGGCAGCTTTTCGTGTCGAAAGCGAAATTGGAGTCCCCCGGCGTGTCAATGATGTTTATCCGGCTTTTGTTCCAGTCGATACTGTTGGTTGCGGAGTTGATGGAGACATGCTTTTTCTGTTCTTCCGGTTCATAATCCATAACGGATGATCCGTCATCAACACGGCCGGGCCGGTCGGTTTTCCCGGACAGGTAAAGGAATGACTCGCATAATGTTGTTTTGCCTGTTCCGCCATGGCCGACGATGGTCATGTTTCTTATAGATTTTGATTCGTATTTTGACATGGACGCTCCTTTCAGATTATCTTTGATGCCACTGGTATGCGGGTGCATTTATTAGCGTAACCGTAATTGCAAAGTCAAGATAAATCTGGAATAAAATAGTCGCTTGACTTTGGGGGGCAGTATGGTATCTTCAGCCAACAGTTAACTGATGATATTCTGGCTGATTATCGGGAATATGGAGCTTTATAAAAAAATGAATTTAATAGTCAACTGACCGAAGCTGGGGTCGGTTTTTTTTTGAAAGGATATTATGCTTGGTCTGGTTCTGAAAAAAATTTTCGGCAGCAAGAATGAAAGGGAGATAAAGCGGCTTTCGCTTATCCTGGATGAGGTAAACCGCCTCGAACCGTCGATCAAGGCCTTGAGCGATGAGGAGCTGAAAGCCAAGACCCCTTATTTCAAACAAAAGCTGGAAAGCGGGGCGGAGCTCGCAGACATTATGGTCGAGGCTTTTGCCGTCGCGCGCGAGGCTTCCTGGCGGACGCTCGGTATGCGGCCCTTTGATGTCCAGATTATCGGGGGACTGACGCTGCACGAGGGGAAGATTGCCGAGATGAAAACCGGCGAGGGAAAGACGCTGGCCGCGACTCTCCCCATTTACCTGAACGCCTTGACGGGCAAGGGTGTTCACCTGGTTACGGTCAACGACTACCTTGCCCAGCGGGATGCGGCCTGGATGGGGCCGATCTACAACTTCCTGGGTATGAACGTGGGCGTAATCGTCCACGGAATGGACGACGTCGAGCGCCGCGCCGCCTATCATTCAGATATCACTTACGGAACAAACAATGAGTTCGGGTTTGACTACCTGCGCGACAACATGAAGTTCAACATCGAGGAGTTTGTGCAGAGGGATTTTAACTACGCCATTGTTGACGAGGTGGACAGCATCCTGATCGATGAGGCGAGAACGCCGCTGATCATCTCCGGACCCTCGGAGGAATCTACCGATAAATATGCGCGGGTAAACGGGATAATCCCCAGCCTGCGCAAGGAAAAGGATTATGTCGTTGACGAAAAGAGCCGCACGGTCGTGCTCACGGAAGAGGGGGTGGCCAGCGTCGAGCATAGTCTCAAGGTGGAGAATCTCTACGAACCGGCAAATATAGACCTGCTGCACCATGTCAACCAGGCGCTGCGCGCCCACACCCTTTTCAAGCGGGATGTTGACTATCTGGTAAAGGACGGAAAGGTTGTCATAGTCGATGAGTTTACCGGCCGGGTAATGCCGGGAAGGAGATACAGCGACGGACTCCATCAGGCGCTCGAGGCCAAGGAACATGTAACGATCGAGCAGGAAAACCAGACAATGGCGTCGATCACCTTCCAGAATTATTTCCGCATGTATGAAAAACTGGCGGGCATGACCGGGACGGCGGACACCGAGGCGGAAGAGTTCAGCAAGATTTATAATCTGGAGGTTCTTGTCATCCCGACTAATATGCCGATGATCCGCGAGGATTTCTCCGATGTCATCTACAAGACGGAAAAAGAGAAGTTTAATGCTGTCATAGAAGAAATAAAGGATCTGCATGAAGCAAAAAGGCCCGTTCTGGTCGGGACAATTTCCATTGAAAAATCGGAATTGCTCAGCAAGTACCTCACCCGTACCGGCATCAAGCACCATGTTCTCAACGCGAAGAACCATGAGCGGGAGGCGGAAATCGTCGCTCAGGCCGGGCAGCCGGGACAGGTAACCATTTCGACCAATATGGCAGGAAGAGGCACCGACATCAAGCTGGGCGAAGGCGTCGCCGAGCTGGGCGGTCTCCATATCCTGGGGACGGAAAGACACGAAAGCCGCCGGATAGACAATCAGCTCCGGGGACGTTCCGGACGGCAGGGCGACATGGGTTCTTCGCGCTTCTATTTGTCGCTGGAAGATGATCTGCTCCGGATTTTCGGCGCCGAGCGGATCTCCGGCGTTATGGAGCGGATAGGGATGGAAGAGGGGGAGCCTATCGAACACAAGCTCATTTCCAGGGCGATCGAAAACGCCCAGAAACGTGTCGAGGGTCAGAATTTTGATATCCGCAAGCATTTGCTGGAATATGATGACGTGATGAACCGACAGCGCCAGGTGATCTACGAGCAGCGCAAAAGGGTGCTCAAGGGCGAGACGCTCCGGGAAGACATCAAGCAGATGATCCGGGAGATCGCCGATGAGATGGCCCCGGTTTACATCGATGAAAAGAGTCATCCGGAAGAGTGGAATCTGGGAGGATTCGACGACGAAATCTTCCACCGTTTCGGGCTGAAGCTTGATTTGGCGGAAACCGGCAGGGAAGCGGGACCGGAGGCGCTGCAGGGGATGCTTGTTGGGGCTCTCGAAGAACATCTGAAAAAAAAGGAGAACGATTTCGGCGAGTCCCTGATGGATTATCTGATGCGGGTGATCATGCTGCAGGCGATTGATTCCCAGTGGAAGGATCATCTGCTGGCGATGGATCACCTGAAAGAGGGAATAGGGCTCAGGGGCTACGGCCAGAAGGATCCGGTGCGGGAGTATCAGAAAGAGGGATACGACATGTTCATGGAGATGATCGGTCGGATCAAGTATGAAAGCGTCGAGAAGCTCTGCCTGGTGCAGGTCCGCCGCGAGGAAGAGGTAGAGCGGATCGAGGCAAAACAGCGCCGGAACTACAGGCTTTCCCGGGGCGAGGATGAAGCGCAGGCCGCCGCTCCCATCAAAAGAAGCAAGCCGAAAATCGGGCGCAATGACCCGTGTCCTTGCGGCAGCGGCAAAAAATACAAGAATTGCTGCGGCAGGGGCTGAAAAAGGCTCTGGCGCCGGCAGCGTTACGGCAGATGGTTGGTGACGAGGTTGTTATGAAAAAGGTTCAGGAATGCAAGGTTCCGGGATTTCTTGCCAATGGAATTCCGGTTGGCATCAAGGAAAACGGCGAGCGGGATTTGTCGCTGATTTTTTCGCGGCAACCGGCAACAACGTCCGCGGTTTTTACGACGAACTGTTTCAAGGCTGCCCCGGTGCAAGTCGATATGGAGAGAATCCGCTCCGGGAAGATTCAGGCGATCGTCATCAACAGCGGCGTCGCCAATGCCGCAACGGGCAAAGAGGGCATAGCCGATGCGCTGGCCGTTTCCCGGGCTCTCGCCGCAGAACTTGCCATTGATGAAGAAAGGATTTTTGTCGCCTCCACCGGCGTCATTGGACGCCGCTTGCCATTAGGAAAGATCGTGGGTGGAATTAAGGACTTGGTGGCCGGCCTTAATGAAAATGGCATTGCGGACGCCGAGGCGGGAATCATGACGACAGACCGGTTTCCCAAAATCGCCTTTCGCCGCGGCGCGATAGGAGGGTGCGAGATTTCCCTCTGCGGGATAGCCAAAGGGGCCGGGATGATCCAGCCCAACATGGCGACGATGCTGGCCTTTGTCATGACCGACGTGGCAATAGAAAAGGAGGCGCTTGATGCCCTGTTTCACCGTGCCGCAGCAGGCACTTTTAACGCTGTGACGGTTGACGGCTGTATGAGCACCAATGACACCGCCGTCATTATGGCCAATGGAGTGGCGGGCAACAGGCCCGTAAAAAAGGGGTCGCGCTCGGCGGCGCTCTTCGGGGAGATGCTTGCGGATTTGATGCTGGAGCTTGCCAAGAGCTTGGTACGGGATGGCGAGGGCGCCACAAAGATGATTGAGATAAATGTAACCGAGGCGCTTACGCAGAAAGATGCCGAGAAGGTCGCCTACGCCATTGCCAATTCCAATCTGGTGAAGACGGCATTTTTTGGAGAGGACCCGAATTGGGGGAGGATTATCTCCGCGGCGGGAGCGGTTGGCGTCGATTTGCCCGTTTTGCAGGTGAAGTTGTTCATAGAGGATGTCCCACTTTTTGCAGAAGGCAAAGGAGTGTCAGGAAGGGAAGATGAAATAGCAAAAATCATGAAAAGGCCGGAAATAAAAATCGGCATCTCGCTGGGGATGGGTAAAAAATCGTGGCGGGTTTGCACATCCGATCTTTCCTTCGACTACGTAAAAATCAACGCGCATTACCATACTTAACTGCAGGCGGTCATCTGTTAGACGAAAGCCGACAGCTTATTTCACCTTGCTTATTTTTAATCTTTATGTTATCAGCCGCGCAAATTCGCACACCCCCGGATTGTCGGGCGTTGCCTTTATTAAAGTAAAGGTCCCCGCCAAGATGATGGTGGTGGAGGGAAAAAAACAAATAGAGGAGGATTTTACAGTGGCGAGTATTTCAATGAAGTTGTTGCTTGAGGCGGGGGTTCATTTCGGTCATCAGACCAACAAATGGAATCCCAAAATGAAAACGTACATCTTCGGCGCGAGAAACGGGATCTACATCATTGATCTGCAGCAGACGGTCGGGCTTTTTCAGACGGCGTACAAGTTTGTTGTGGATACAGTTGCCGAAGGCGGGGAGCTGCTCTTTGTCGGCACCAAAAAGCAGGCGCAGGAGTCGATCCAGGATGAAGCCGCGAGGTGCGAGATGCCGTGCGTCAATCAGCGCTGGCTGGGCGGCATGCTGACCAATTTTGTGACTATAAAAAAGAGCATTGATCGTTTGAACGAACTCGATCGGATGTTCGAGGATGACAGCATCAAGGCTTTCCCGAAGAAGGAAATCCTCGGCATGCAAAAGGACAGGGATAAGCTGATCAAGGTCTTAGGCGGGATCAGGAAGCTGAAAAAATTGCCCAAATGCCTGTTTGTTGTTGACCCCAAACGGGAGGATATCGCCGTGACCGAGGCGAGAAAACTGAAGATACCGATTGTGGCGATGGTCGATACCAACTGCGATCCTGATGTGATTGATTACATAATCCCCGGGAACGACGATGCGATCAGGGCGATTAAGCTGTTTTCCGCCAAGATGGCCGATGCCGTGCTGGAAGGCAAAAAACGTTTTGAAGAGCGTCTGCAGGCCGAAAGCGACAAGGAAAGGGTTGCGACTGACGGGCCCATAGTCACTTACGTAAAAGACGAGAACGATGTCCCGGAAACAGTGGAAAGCAAGGGTTTGGAAACCCCGGAAGGCATTTCTCCGGAACAGGAAGCGGCTCAGTAAAGAGCGAAAAGGAGGATAAATTGGAAATAACATCAGCGATGGTGAAGGAGCTCCGGGTAAAGACAGGCGCCGGGATGATGGATTGCAAACAGGCTTTGACTGCGGAGAATGGAGATTTTGAAAAGGCCATTGATTTTCTTCGTAAAAAAGGGATGTCCGCCGCAACGAAGCGTTCTTCCAAGGCGGCGAAGGATGGAACGGTAGCCTCGTACATCCACATGGGGGGCAAGATAGGGGTTATGGTGGAACTTAACTGCGAGACGGATTTCGTCGCGAAGACCGATGACTTCCAGACCATGGCGAGGGACATTGCCATGCACATCGCTGCTTCCAATCCCCGCTACATACGCTCGGAGGAGATACCCGCGGAGGCGTTGGAACGAGAAAAGGATATTTACCGCAGCCAACTTGCCGCAGAGAAAAAGCCCGAGAAAATGTGGGAAAAAATCATGGAGGGCAAACTGAAGAAGTACTATGAAGAGGTTTGTCTGCTCAACCAGAAGTTCATAAAGAATACCGATGTTTCGGTTGAAACCCTGGTCAACAACATGATTGCCAAGACCGGAGAAAATATTGTGATCCGAAGATTTTCAAGGTTCCAGTTAGGTGAAGAGCTGCAATAGGAAGACTATGGAACAGGCTGTTTACAAAAGGGTTTTGCTGAAACTGAGCGGCGAGACCTTCATGGGTAAGCTTTCCGCCGGCATAGATCCAGGCGTTGTTGACGCCCTGGCCGCTGAAATACGGGATGTTGCGGCCCTGGGCGTGCAGTTGGGCATTGTCATAGGGGGCGGCAACATTTTTCGCGGCATGTCGGAAAGCGCCAAGGGGCTGGACAGAACCACGGCGGACTATATGGGGATGCTTGCCACCGTTATCAACAGCCTCGCCCTGCAAAGCGCCCTCGAACATGCGGGCGTCATTACCCGCGTGCAGACGGCCATTGAGATGAGGGCCGTCGCCGAACCTTTTATCCAGAGGCGCGCCATGCGTCATCTCGAAAAGGGGCGGGTGGTCATTTTTGCCGCCGGGACCGGAAACCCCTATTTCACGACCGATACGGCGGCGGTGTTGCGGGCGGTGGAAATAAAGGCTGACATCATCATGAAGGCCACGAAGGTTGATGGCATTTATGATAGCGATCCGGTAAAAAACCCGGACGCAGTTATGTATAAGAAAATAAGCTATACCGATGTGTTGACAAAAGACCTTAAAGTAATGGATGCAACCGCCATCTCCCTTTGCCGGGCCAACAAATTGCCGCTGAATGTTTTCAACCTGCAGAAACCCGGCAACATCAAAAAAGTGATCTGTGGTCAGACGGTGGGCACAATTGTCGGAGGTTAAGGCTATGAAAGAAGAAATTTTTGAGCAACTTCACGAAAATATGGGCAAGATGCTCCAGTCTTTGGAGAAGTCCTTCAGCAAGGTAAGGACGGGCAGGGCGTCGTTGTCGCTGCTGGATGGGATTCGCGTTGAATATTACGGCACGGTGACGCCTCTCAATCAGTTGGCTTCTCTTTCCACGCCGGAAAGCCGGATGATCCTTATTTCTCCGTGGGACAGTTCTGTTCTGGGCGCCATAGAAAAGGCGATTCAAAAATCGGATTTGGGGCTGATGCCGAGCAATGACGGCAAGCTTATCCGGTTGTCAATTCCTGTCCTGACCGAGGAGAGACGCAAGGAGCTGGTCAAGGTTGTCCGCAAGGCGGCAGAGGAGTGCCGGATCAAGCAGCGAAACTTGCGGCGGGATGCCAATGAGGAGATTAAAAAGCTGAAAAAAGACAGCGCCATATCCGAGGATGAGCAATTTGCCATTCAGGAGGAAGTGCAGAAGATTACCGATGGTTACATAGCGCAAACGGACAAGCTCTTGACCGCGAAAGAAAAAGAAATCATGGAGATATAGGCTGATTCATCCGTAAAACTTTTATTGGGGAGCCTGCCGGCTCCCCGTTTTATTTTGCAATATAGGCGGGATGTTTTAATTACAAGCTCAATTACGGTCCGGCAATTCGCATCAGGTGGATAATGAGTAGTATAAATTCCGAGAAACTGCCGCAGCATATCGCGATTATCATGGACGGAAATGGTCGCTGGGCGAAAAGCCATGCGCTGGGAAGGGTTCTGGGGCACCGAAAAGGGGCCGAGTCCGTCCGTGTGGCGGTGAAGACCTGCCGCCGGATCGGCATCAAATTCCTGACGCTGTACGCGTTTTCCATGGAAAACTGGTTTCGTCCGCAAGAGGAGGTCAGTGCCCTGATGAAGCTCCTTGAGGAGTATCTGGAGGGCGAAGCCGGGGAGATGATGGAGCAGGATATTCGTCTCATGGCGATTGGCCGCACCGAGTCCCTCGAAAAAGGGGTTTTCAAAAAACTCCTGGAGACAATCGAGAAAACCGCCGGAAACGGCGGGATGGTTCTTAATCTGGCGTTGAGTTACGGCGGCCGTGAAGAAATTGCAATGGCGGCAAGAAGAATGCTCAAGGAAGGTATGGCGGGGAAGTTCAAACCGGAGGAGGTAACCGAGCAGCTCTTCCAACGTTATCTCTATACAAGTGAGCTTCCTGATCCCGACCTGCTGATTCGCACCGGGGGAGAGCATCGCATCAGCAACTTTCTGCTGTTTCAGGCGGCATACACGGAGTTCTATTTTTCCAATGTTCTGTGGCCCGATTTTCGCGAGCCGGAACTACTGGATGCCATTGCCGAATTCCAGAAAAGGGAACGGCGTTTTGGCCGTATAAGCGAGCAGTTGGAGAAACGGTGAGGACGGAAAAACTGCCGCTGCTAGCCGATGAAAAGGGAAATATGTTGTCACACGCCAAAAGATGGATAACCGCCCTGATTGCCGTTCCGGTTTTGTTCTGGACGATTGCCCGGGGCGGGATGACTGCCTTTGCCGTTTTAATTATCGCCGCCGCGCTTGCGGGGATGTTTGAATACAACCGGATGGCTTTCAGTCGCGGGTTTTCTGTTGAAAAAATCGTTACAACCGCCTGTGCCCTGTTATTTCCGCTGGCAGCCTGGGGGGGGGACAGGGAACTGCTTTTGGCTCTTGCCGCCCTTTCGGTCATAACGGTGTTTGTTTTAAACCTGCTTCAGACTAAAAAGGGCAGGCTGGAGATGAATCGCCCCGCCCGCGCCGTTCTGGGAATAATGTACATTCCCCTGTTGCTTTCGCACTTGCTTTTGATCCGCGCGCTGCCTGCCGGAGAATTATGGGTTTTTTATGTCCTCGTCATTGCCTTTGCCGGTGACGTTGCCGCCTATTATGTCGGGCGATCGCTCGGAAAACGGAAGCTCCTGATCGAGGTCAGCCCCGGCAAGACCGTTGCCGGTACCGTCGGCCTGATTGTCGGCAGCACTATCGGCAGCATTGTTTTCATGAAATATTTTTTTCCCTCTCTGTCGCTCTGGCATGCGGTTTTTCTTGGTTTGACCGGGGGAGTGATCGGCCAACTGGGGGATCTTACCGAATCAGCCTTGAAACGCGAGGCCGGGATCAAGGATTCCAGCTCCCTGCTTCCCGGACACGGAGGGATTCTCGATCGCCTCGATTGTCTCCTGTTTATTTCTCCGTTCGTGTTTTATTACAAGGAGTTCATCATTAAATGAAGAATATCTCGCTTCTCGGTTCCACCGGCTCGATCGGAGCAAACACGCTGGATGTGGTCGCTTCCCATCCGGCGGAGTTTGCCGTTTCGGCTCTTGCCGGCGGGCGCAATATCAATTTGCTGAAGGAGCAGATTGAACGCTTCCGGCCGCGGTTGGCGGTAGTTATTGACGAAGAACATGCGGTGGGATTAAAAAACATTTTAAATAATTCCCGCACGACCATTTTATCAGGGGCGGATGGCTACCGGGAGGCGGCCTCTGTCCCGGAGGCACATATCGTCGTTTCCGCGATTGTCGGCGCCGCCGGTCTAATCCCCACGCTGGACGCAATTGACGCCGGCAAGGATATCGCTTTGGCTAACAAAGAGACGCTGGTTATGGCCGGGGGGCTTGTACTGGGCAAGGCAGCTTCCAAGGGGGTCAGAATTATCCCGGTTGACAGCGAACACAGCGCCATTTTTCAGTGTCTGCAGGGAAACGATCCCCGCTCGGTGCGGCGGGTAATCCTGACGGCGTCGGGGGGGCCATTCCTCCACGCAACCCGGAAAGAGCTGGAAGCAGTCACCCCGGGGCAGGCGCTGAAGCATCCCAACTGGCAGATGGGGAGGAAGATCTCCATCGATTCGGCGACGATGATGAACAAGGGGTTCGAGGTCATCGAGGCAAGCTGGCTCTTCGGGCTTGCGGCAACGAAAATCGACGTGCTGGTTCACCCGCAAAGCATTGTCCATTCGCTGGTTGAATATTGCGATGGAAGCGTGATTGCCCAGTTGGGGATTCCGGATATGAGGATTCCGATCGCGTACGCCCTGTCCTATCCGCAGCGTCTGAAGAGCTCCGGAGGCCGTCTTGACCTTGCCGCGGCCGGAGAGCTTAGCTTTTTAAAGCCAGATTTAGAGCGATTCCCGGCGCTTGGTATTTCTTTCCGGGCGGCGGAAGCCGGAGGGACGTTGCCGGCCGTTCTCAACGCGGCCAATGAGATTGCGGTAACGGCTTTTCTGGAAGAGCAGGTCGGCTTTTATGGTATAAGTCGCGTTGTGGAGATGGTTCTTGCCAGGCATGAGCGAAAGGAGGAACCGTCTTTGGCGGAGATTCTAAAAGCTGACCGGTGGGCCAGAGTTGAGGCCTTAAATATTATCAAAGGAATGACAAAGTGATTGGAACAAGTATTGTATCGGTAGTAGTTCTGTTGGGTGCGCTGATCTTCATCCACGAATTTGGCCACTTTTTGGTTGCAAAATGGTCGGGGGTCGGGGTGCTGAAATTTTCCCTGGGCTTTGGCCCTCGCCTGATCGGCAGGAAAGTTGGGGAGACCGAATATCTGCTCTCTCTTATTCCGCTCGGCGGCTATGTAAAACTTCTCGGGGAGGAGCAGGGTGAGGAATTGTCGCCCGAGGAAGAAAAAAGATCCTTTGCGGTGCAGAAAGTCTGGAAGCGAATTGCCATTGTGGCGGCGGGGCCGATTTTCAACCTGCTTCTGGCCGTTTTGATCTTCACCGTCGTCAACATCTATGGAATGCCGGCGCTGACGTCGGAAGTGGGAACCATCCATTCTGATTCCGCCGCATTGGAAGCAGGGATGCAGGTAGGCGATAAGATAACCGCAATTGATCAGCGGGCTGTGAAAAAATGGGATGATATTGCCGCCATTGTTACCGAAAGCAACGGGAAGACCCTGCTTGTGGCCGTCCAGAGGGGCTCAGCCCTGCTGAAGATTGCCATTACTCCGAAACGGATGAAGGCCAGCAATATCTTCGGGGAAGCAGTCGAATCCTACAAAATAGGGATCTCTCCGGCAGCGAGCACCCAAATTGAGAGACTGAACCCGGCCATGGCCTTTGTCGAAGGTCTGAAGCAGACTGGACGAATCAGCAAGCTGACTGTTTTGAGCATTGTCAAGATGTTTGAAGGGGTAGTTTCTCCCAAGACCATGGGCGGGCCGATCTTCATTGCGCAGATTGCCGGAGCTCAGGCAAAACAGGGGGTTGCCGCATTTCTGCTTTTTATGGCCCTGCTGAGCATCAATCTGGGGATATTGAATCTGCTGCCGATTCCGGTGCTGGATGGGGGTCATCTATTTTTTATGACAATTGAACTTATAACCGGCAAGGAGGTAAAGCAGCGCTGGCGGGAAATGGCCCAGCAGGTCGGTTTTACTCTGCTTATTCTGCTGATGATTTTTGTCTTTTTGATGGATATAGAGAGGCTGGACATCAGATTCATAAGCGATTTCATCCGAAAAATTACCGGTTAAGATGATTACTCTGGCAATCGAGTGCGCGACAAAAGCGGCAAGCGCGGCCCTCCTGGTGGGTGAAGAGGTAACAGGCGAGGTATATCTGGATGCAGGGGGTCATCATTCCGGGGTCGTGCTTCCGGCCTTGGAGAGCCTTTTGGCGTTAGCAGGGTTGACAATCAAAAATGTCGATCTTTTCGCCTGTACCACAGGACCGGGTTCCTTTACCGGTGTGCGCATCGGGATCGCCACGGTCAAGGGGCTGGCTCTTGCCACCGGACGACCGATAGTTGGTGTTTCCACCCTCGAAGCGCTGGCCATGAACATCAACTTTTCCAAACGACTGATATGCCCCTTGCTGGATGCCCGGAAAAACCGGGTTTATGCCGGTCTTTACCGCAGCGGTGAGGACGGGTTGCTCCGATCCGTAGTTGCCGATTACCTCGGCGATCTGGAAACAGTTCTGAAGAGTCTGCCCCGTGAAGAGATAGATTTTATTGGCGAGGGGGCCCTCCGGTATCGGGACAATATCCGCGCAGAGTTCCCCACGGCAAACATCAGCAAGTTTGCGAAGATTAACAACCCCAATGCCGCGTCACTGGGGATTGCCGCAGTTGGCCGCTATAAGCGCGATGGCGTGGTTGAGAATGCGCTGTCGCTGCAGCCGACTTATCTGCGCTTGTCCGAAGCTGAACAAAAAAAAGGCCTCTGAAAAATTTTGCAGGGAAAACTGCGTGCCTTCCCCTAAATCCGGGATTGACATAGTTTAAAAACTGAGATAGTTTAACGTCCCGATGGGTTATTCTTCCTGCGGGGCTGTTTTTGGTGGGGGGAGGCTTTGCAAAGGCATTTATTCCTTTATCTTTTATTTAAAAATGTCCTGCCGCTGTCCCTTCCTCTCAGCGGGAGAGGATAGGGAGGAGTTACATCCTTCCATATTCCCGTCGCGGGTATGGGGTTTATAAAGGGAGGCAGTAATTGTCTAAAGAGGATCAGCACAGCAGTTACATAATCGGGGAAGGGCTCCCCTTTGTCTTTGCTTCATTTCTTGCTGCCATTCTGATCTATTGGGCCGGTTTCCGCTTTGCCTCCCTGTTTTTTTTCTGTCTTGCCCTTTTCATAACCTGGTTTTTTCGTAATCCGGAAAGGAAAACACCTGAAAAAGAGGGGTTGATCATCTCTCCAGCCGATGGCCTGGTAATAAAGATCGAGGAGGCCCAAAGCGAGGAGAGCCCTGGTCAAATCATGCGTAAGGTAAGCATCTTCATGAACGTTTTCAATGTCCACGTCAACAGGTTCCCCTGTTCGGGAGAAATCCGGACGATAAGTTACAGGCCGGGAAAGTTCCTTTCCGCCAACCTGGACAAGGCATCGGAAGTGAATGAAAGAAATACGGTTGTCATCAGAATGGCCGACGGCCGCGAGATCGTAACGATTCAGATTGCCGGTCTTATTGCCAGACGAATAGTCTGGTGGATCAAGGAACATGATATTGCTCAAAAGGGGAAAAGGTTCGGAATGATCCGTTTCGGTTCACGGCTCGAGGTTTTCATGCCTTTGAGTTCTGCCGTTCTCGTCAAGATTGGCGATAAGGTCAGGGCCGGAGAAACGCCCATAGGAGAATTGACATGAAAAATAACAGACAATCGGCGAATAGAAGGAGTATGGTCGTTTATGTGCTTCCCAACCTCTTCACGACGGCCAACCTGTTTTGCGGTTTTTATTCAGTAATTGCAGCCATGAAGGGTATGTATGAAGTTGCGGCGATTGCTATTCTGGTTGCCGTAGTTCTGGATAGTCTGGATGGCCGGATCGCGCGCATGACCCATACGACCAGCCGGTTCGGCGGCGAATACGACTCTTTATGCGACCTTGTGAGTTTCGGCGTGGCGCCGGCACTCATGATTTACAACTGGTCGTTGTTTTCTTTCGGGAAATGGGGCTGGCTGGTGGCTTTTCTGTTCGTTGTCTGCGGCGCGCTGCGGCTGGCCAGGTTCAATGTGCAGGTGGGGATTATCAACAGTCGGGTCTTCAATGGTTTGCCGATTCCCGGCGGCGCGGCGGTGTTGGCTACGTTCATACTGCTTTTTTATTATCTGGGCGGAGTGGGGCGCTACCCGAGCCTGCCGACCATGATTGGCGTGGCCGCGACAGCGATTTTTATGGTAAGCAATATAAAATATTACAGTTTCAAGGACCTTAATTATTTTTCCCGCAAGCCTTTTATGTGTTTTGTGTTGATTGTCTTAATCCTCGTTATCATTGCCGCGGAGCCGCAGATTATGCTCTTTACGTTCGCCTTTGGTTACAGTCTAACCGGCCCTGTATGGGCTTTGCTGAAACTTATCAGGCGAAAACAGGCAAATGTTGAGCTGAAAAAGCATGTTCAATCTCACGACCGCCCCGTTTAACAGGAAAAAGATGGATAAAGATACAGGTTTTCGGGTTTGAGCTCTTGCATGTCGTTTGGCGGCGCTGCGGGGTTTACTTAAAAAAAATAAAAATTACCAATCAAGGAGTGTTTAAATGAGAAGCTACAAGGTGGCGGTTGTCGGGGCGACGGGAGCAGTCGGCAACGAGATGATCAAGGTTTTGGAACAGCGCAACTTTCCTGTTAAGGAATTGACGCTTCTAGCCTCGGACCGATCGCTGGGCAAGGAACTCACCTTTAATGGCAAATCCATACCGGTTGAGGTGCTGACCGAAAACTCCTTCAGGGGAATTGAGATAGGGCTTTTTTCCGCCGGGGGTAGCATCAGCGAAAAGTTTGCCCCGCTTGCCGCCGCCGCCGGTTGCGTGGTTATCGACAACACCAGCGCCTTCCGAATGGTCCCGGAGATTCCGCTGGTCGTCCCTGAGGTCAATCCCGAGGCGATCGCCCTTTACAAAAACCGCGGAATCATCGCCAACCCCAACTGTTCCACGATACAGATGGTTGTAGCGCTGAAACCGATTCACGACGCGGCGCGGATAAAAAGGATCGTGGTTTCGACCTACCAGGCTGTTTCGGGAACGGGCAAGCGGGCAATCGAGGAGCTTTCTCTGCAGACGCAGGCGCTTTTGAGCTTCCATGACCCAGTCGTCAAGGTATATCCGCACCGGATAGCCTTCAACTGTCTGCCGCATATCGACGTCTTTCTGGAAAACGGCTATACGAAGGAAGAGATGAAAATGGTCAATGAGACCAAGAAGATATTTAACGATCAAGCGATCAGGGTAACCGCCACAACCGTGCGGGTTCCCGTTTTTTACAGCCATTCCGAGGCGGTAAATATTGAAACAGAAAAAAAGCTAACGGCAGCACAGGTCCGCGAACTGCTTTCCCGCGCGCCGGGGGTTGTGGTTGTCGATAACCCGGCCTTCAACGAGTACCCGCTGGCAATTGACGCCGCCGGCAGGGATGAGACGTTTGTCGGAAGAATAAGGGAAGATGAGTCCATTCCCAATGGGATAAATCTCTGGGTTGTGGCGGATAATATAAGAAAAGGCGCTGCCCTGAACGCCGTCCAGATCGCCGAGATTTTGAGCAGCAAGTATCTATGAGAATAAGCGGAGGGGAGGCGAAGGGAAGGCTGATCCGCATTCCGGCGGGGGGGCATGTCCGGCCTACAACCGATCGCGTCAGGGAATCGCTTTTTAATATACTCTCTACAGTAGCGGAAACATCATTCCTGGATTTATTTGCAGGCAGCGGGATGGTCGGCATGGAGGCGCTGAGCCGCGGCGCTGCTCATGCCGTCTTTGTGGAAAAGGATGTAAAGGTTGCCGACGCTTTGAGGGAAAGGATCAGCGGGTTCGGATTTACAGACCGGGCCAGGGTGATTTCCGCCCCTGTGCATAAGGGGCTGGATATTCTCCGTCGCAGCGGGAAAAGATTTGACATAATTTTTGCAGATCCTCCCTATAACGAAGGTCAGGCTGTTGAAACCATACATTTTCTGGAGAATGGGGAGTTGATGGCGCCCGCTGGCGTTTTGGTACTGCAGCATTCCGCAAGAGAGAAAACCGGGGAGCTGAAGGCCGTCTCGCTTTTTTTGACCGACAAGAGACAATATGGGGAGACGGTTTTATCTTTTTTCCGAAAAGAAGATTCAGGTGGCGGTGGCAGACAATGATCGCAATCAGGGAGTGATTGACGCGGAGTTGGGTGAAGTCCTTATCAAAAACTCAAAGGGGAGCATATCTGTGAAGAAAATTGCGGTGTATCCTGGCTCTTTTGACCCGATTACCAATGGTCATGTGGATATCATCAGGCGCAGTCTGCATATGTTTGATGAAGTAACCGTTTTGATAGCGCATAATCCAACCAAGGACACTCACTTTTCTCTTGACGAACGGTTGGAGATGATCAGGGAGGTTACCCGGGATTGCAAAAATATTCATATCGACAGCTTTGACGGACTGCTTGTCGATTATCTCAAAGAAAAGGGCGCGAACATCATTATTCGAGGGCTTAGAGCGCTTTCCGATTTTGAATACGAGTTTCAGCTTGCCCTGATGAACCGCCGCCTTAACCGTGATATCGATACGGTTTTTCTTATGACGGGATTCCAGTGGTTCTATACCAGCTCGGCGATTATCAATGAGGCGGCCAGTATGGGCGGCTCTGTCGAGGGGCTGGTCCCGGATATAGTGAACATGAAGCTGATAGAGAAATATTCAAACAAAGGGGCATAGGCATGGAAAAGAAGGTTGTTCCACATAAATTGGCAAAGAGGATTGGGCTGATCAAGCCGTCGCCGACACTGGCGATCCAGGCAAAGGCAAATGCCCTGAAAGCAGCGGGACGCGATATAATCAGCTTCGGGGCGGGGGAACCCGATTTCGATACCCCGGACAACATCAAGGAAGCGGCGATTGTCTCGATAAAGGCGGGGTTCACCAAATATACCCCCGTCGGGGGGATCGATGAGCTTAAAGATGCGGTCATTGCCAAGTTGGCGCGGGACAGTCAATTGCGATACGGGCGTTCCCAGATTGTCGTCTCCTGCGGCGCCAAACACTCCCTTTTCAACATTGCCCATGTGCTCTTCGAGGAGGGCGACGAGGTGCTTATTCCCTCGCCCTATTGGGTCTCCTACACCGACATCGTCTATCTGACCGGGGCCAAACCGGTGGTGATAAAAACCAGCGTTGAAGATGGCTTCAAGCTTCAGCCGGCGCAACTGGAGGCGGCGATAACGCCGCGCACCCGGGCCATGATCATCAACTGCCCATCAAACCCCGCCGGGGTCTGTTACAGCCGGAAGGAGTTGGAGGATCTGGCCGAGATACTTCTGCGGAAGGGTATTTTGATCATCTCGGACGATATCTACGAAAAGATAATCTACGACGACAACAGATTTTATTCGCTGGCATCATTCAGCGAGGAGCTCAAAAACAATACGCTTGTCGTCAATGGCGTATCCAAGAGCTATGCGATGACCGGCTGGCGCATTGGCTACACGGCCGGCCCCGAGGAGATAATTGCGGCGATTACGAAATACCAGAGTCAGAACACCTCCAATCCGACCTCGATAGCCCAGAAGGCGGCGGTGGAAGCGCTTAACGGCCCCCAGGAAGGTGTTCTGGCGATGGACCGGGAATTCCAGCAGCGCCGGGATGTTATTGTCAGCAGGCTCAACGAGATACCGGGGATCGCCTGCCTGAACCCGCAGGGCGCCTTTTATGTGTTTCCCCGTGTCTCGTCTTTCTACGGCAAATCTTTCGGGGGAAGGGTCATCGGCAATTCCTCGGAAATGGCCGCTTATCTGCTGGAAGAGGCGAACGTGGCCCTGGTCCCGGGGGTGGATTTTGGCCATGACGATCATCTGCGCCTCTCCTATGCCACGTCGCTTGCGAAGATTGAACTGGGGGTTGAGAGAATGCGGGCGGCTCTACTGAAGAGTCAGCTTAACCTTCAGCAACCCCGCTGATTTTAACTTTTCATAATCGGAAGCGGGCAAAGAAGGTGAAGGCGCTCAGTCTGCCGCCGTCAGAAAAGATAGAGGTCTTAATTTGAGTTTGCCGAGAAAAAAAACAAAGGTTCTCGATGTGGGAGGGGTAAAGATTGGCGGTGACTTTCCGGTTGTTGTCCAGTCGATGACCTCCTGCGATACCCGCGATGTTGCCGCCACGCTGAAGCAGATCAAGATTCTGGCAGATGCCGGGTGTGAAATCGTCAGGGTGGCGGTCCCGGATGAAACAGCCGCCGCAGCGATCAGGGAAATACGTTCGCAAATAACCGTTCCGCTGATTGCCGACATCCATTTCCGCGCCGACCTTGCGGTTATGGCGCTGAATAATGGCGCCGACGCGATCCGCATCAACCCGGGCAATATTCCGGTTGACGACATTCGCCGGATTGTCAAGGAGGTGAAAAAGAACAAAAAGGTCATCCGGATCGGGGTTAATTCAGGTTCCCTGGAGAAGGACATTGCCCTCCGTCATCGCGGGGCGACGGCCCCCGCCCTTGTGGAAAGCGCCCTGCGGAATATCCGTCTTTTGGAAGAAATGGACTTTGCCGACATGAAGCTTTCGCTTAAGTCGTCGGATGTGGCAACCACCATTGAGGCCTATCGTTCGATCTCCGCCTTGACCGACTACCCGCTGCATCTCGGCGTTACGGAGGCGGGAAGCCTTCTGCAGTCGGCTATAAAATCGGCGCTGGGCATCGGCGCCCTGCTTTATGACGGAATTGGCGATACGATAAGGGTTTCCATCACCGGCGACCCGTTGCAGGAAATCGGGGTTGCCTTCGGCATCCTGCGGGCGCTGAAGCTGCGTAATGTCGGCCCGGAAATCATCTCCTGCCCTACCTGCGGCAGGTGCGAAATAGACCTCGTATCGCTGACTTCGCAGGTGGAAGAGAAACTCAAGGGGATGAAGGCCCCGCTCAAGATAGCGCTGATGGGTTGTGTCGTGAACGGGCCGGGCGAGGCCGGCGAGGCCGATATCGGGATTGCCGGGGGAAAGGGCGCGGGCATGCTGTTTAAAAAGGGAGAGGTGGTGCGAAAACTGCGCGAAGATGAATTCGTCCCGGTGCTGCTGGAAGAGATTGGTCTGATGTCCGGGGAGCGCGCCGGAAGTTAAAAGTGAGGAGATTTAATGCGTTATTCTGAAATGTTTCTGCCTACGGCGCGGGAGATTCCGTCCGATGCGGAGTTGGTCAGCCATCAGTTGATGGTGCGGGCCGGGATGATAAGAAAACTGACCAGCGGTGTGTATTCCTGGCTGCCGCTCGGTTACCGGGTTCTTCGCAAGTTTGAAGAGATAGTCAGACAGGAGATGAACCGGGCGGGCGCCCAGGAGGTGTTTTTGCCGATGGTGCAGCCGGCGGAGTTATGGCAGGAGTCGGGCCGTTGGGTTCATTATGGCAAGGAGCTCCTGCGTTTTCGGGACCGGCATGACCGGGAGTGTTGTCTCGGGCCCACCCATGAAGAGGTCATCACCGACCTGGTCAGAAACGAAATAAAGACCTACCGTCAGCTTCCGAAGAATCTCTACCAGATCCAGACAAAATTCCGTGACGAAATCAGGCCGCGGTTTGGGGTTATGCGTTCCCGGGAATTCGGGATGAAGGACGCGTACAGCTTTGACGCGGATGAAGCGGGAAGCGAGATCAGCTACGGAAAAATGTTTGAGGCGTATAAACGGATATTTTCCCGCTGCGGATTGAATTTCCGGCCGGTCGAGGCGGATTCTGGCAGTATCGGCGGACATTATTCCCATGAATTCATGGTGATGGCTGATTCAGGGGAGGATGCCGTTTGCTATTGCAGCTCCTGCGACTATGCGGCCAATCTGGAAAAGGCGGAGGTTGCGCTTCCTGAAGTCAATGCCCCGGCGACAGAGGTTGCCCCGATTGCCGAGGTTCACACTCCCTCGGTGAGAACCATCGAAGATATTGGTGCTTTTCTTGAAGTCAAACCGTCTGATGTTGTAAAAACATTGATTTTTTCCGCCGATGATATCCCGGTGGCGGTGCTGGTTCGAGGCGACCATGAGGTAAACGAGATCAAGGTCAAGAATTACCTCCATTGCAATTCAATAGCTTTGGCCGATGAGGCGACGATCAGGAAAGTTACTGGTTCGGCAAAGGGATTTGCCGGCGCCGTCGGAATCAAATGCCGGATAATCGCCGATTATTCGCTTTTGGGAAGGAACGACCTGGTTATGGGCGCCAATCGCGATGATTTTCACCTGCTTCACGTCAAGCCCGGCAGGGATTTTCCTCTGGAGGAATTTGCCGATCTGCGCCTGATCAGGGAAAACGATTCCTGTCCCCGCTGTGGTGGCGTCATCAACATCGCCCGGGGAATCGAGGTCGGTCATGTCTTCAAATTGGGATTAAAATACAGCCAGGCGATGAAGGCGGTTTTTCTCGATCGGAACGGCAAGGAACAGTTTATGTTCATGGGGTGCTACGGCATCGGCATCGGCCGGACCGTTGCCGCCGCAATCGAACAGAATAACGACAAGGATGGGATTGTCTGGCCGCCGGCCCTTGCCCCTTATCAAGTCATTATTACCCCGGTCAACGTAAGCGAAAGCGTCCTTGCCAAAGCCGCGGAAGAGCTCTATCAGGCCCTGCTCGCAAGGGGGGTTGAAACCATTTTCGACGATCGCGACGAGCGGGTCGGCGTCAAGTTTAAAGATGCTGATTTAATAGGCATTCCCTGGCGGGTGACAATCGGTCCGAAAAAGCTGGCGGAGGGGAATGTCGAAATCAAAGACCGACGCACCGGTGAGATCACAATCCTTCCCCTTGCCGAGGCGACGGCTTTTCTGGCCGAAAAAGTTCAGATTGATGTTAATAAATAGTCAATAACAGCGAGGAATAAATTATCATCTGGCACTTTCGGAATCCCTTTTCAATCTTTACCCGGCTGCCATTCCCGTATGTTTCCTGCGGGAAGCGGGCCGGAAAGCCGATAAATTGTTGTGGATAAGGGATCAGTCCCCATGCTTCGCATAAACGCCATTCTGGATAAAGTCCAAACCTATCTTTCCGCTGAGCAGATGGGGATGATCGAAAAGGCCTATATCTTTTCGGCCTCCGTTCATCAGGGACAGATCCGTCTCTCCGGCGAGCCCTACCTGACTCACCCGATGGAGGTATGCGGAATTATTGCCGATATGAAACTCGATACGGCAACGCTGGTCACCGGACTGCTGCACGACACCGTCGAAGACACCCTCACCACGATCGAACAGATTGAAGAATACTTCGGCAAAGAGGTGGCGTTTCTGGTTGACGGCATGACAAAGATCGGGAAGATCACCTTCGGCAGCAAAGAAAAACGCCAAGCGGAAAATTACCGGAAGATGATCCTGGCGATGTCAACCGATATTCGCATCCTGCTTGTCAAGCTGGCCGACCGGGTCCATAATATGCGGACAATGCAGTTTCAACCCCCCGAGAAGCAGTTGCAGATATCGCAGGAGACCCTTGATCTGTACGCGCCCCTGGCAAATCGGCTCGGGATAAACTGGATGAAGACGGAACTGGAAGACCTGTCATTCCGCTATATCGATTTTGCCGCTTATAACGAACTGGCGACAAGGATTGAAAGAAAGCAGGATAAAAGAAGCGAATACACCAATGAAATCAAACAGGTTATCTCACGGGAGATGGAGCGGTTCAACATCCGGGGCGAGCTCGAGGGGAGGGCCAAGCACCTCTACAGCATCTATAAAAAAATGAAGGAACAGAAGATCGACTTCGACGAGGTGTACGATCTGATCGCCTTCCGCATCATCCTCGATTCCGACGCCGTCAAGGACTGCTACGAGGCGCTCAGCATGGTTCACGCCCTCTGGAAGCCGGTTCAGGGAAGGTTCAAGGATTATATCGCGATGCCGAAGGCCAATCATTATCAGTCGCTGCATACGACGGTAATCGGTCCCTACGGGGAGAGGGTGGAAATCCAGATCCGGACCCGGGTGATGCACGAATGGGCGGAAGGGGGAATTGCCGCCCACTGGCGCTACAAAGAGGGGAAGGATGCCTCGAAAGACGATGAGGAGATAAAAAAGCTCCGGGATCTTCTGGAGGCGCAGCAGGAGGTGAAAGATCCCCGTGAGTTTATGTCCAACCTGAAGATCGCCCTTTTCCCCGATGATGTTTATGTTTTTACTCCCCAGGGGGAGGTAAAGGCCTTTCCGAAAGGCGCCACGCCGATCGATTTTGCCTACAGCGTGCATACGGATGTGGGGCATCAGTGCATCGGCGCCAAGGTTAACAGGAGCATTGTCCCCCTGAAATATCAACTGCAAAATGGCGATACGGTTGAAATTATTACCCAGGCCGGGCACCACCCCGGCAAGGACTGGCTGAAATATGCCGTTACCTCGCGCGCCTTGGCGAAGATTAGAAACTGGGTCAAGGCAGAAGAACGGGAAAAGAGTCTGGCGCTCGGGCAGGATATTCTCGACAAGGAGTTCAGGAAGCATCATCTCAAGCTCGGACAGGTGGCTAAATCTCCGGAAATGCAGGAGCTGTTCAAGGAACTGCACGTTGATTCCCTCGACGATCTGCTCTCCCTGATCGGTTTCGGGAGGGTTTCTGCCAGGCATGTCGCTCACAAATTTTTGCCCGAAGAGGAGATAAAAAAAGAGGAACTTCCTGAAAAGAAAAAGAAAAAAGGGGGGGGAAGCGAAGCAATCGGCGTTTCGTTAACCGGGGTGGACGACATCATGGTGAGCTTTGGCAAGTGCTGCCATCCGATACCGGGGGACGAAATCATCGGGTACATCTCCCGCGGACGGGGGATCATTGTCCACACAACGTCGTGTCCCCATGTCCGAGATATGGATCCGGAGCGGTTGGTGAGCGTACACTGGGATGCTGCTGACAAGAAGGAATACCAGGTTGAGATGACGGTTGTCTGCCACGACAGCAAAGGGGTGCTTGCGGAAATCAGCTCGGCAATTTCCGCGATGGACATAAACATTGCCCACGCCGAGGTAAATACGGATACCGGGGGGCGCGTTACCTGCAAGTTCAACGTAAATGTTGAAAGCCTGAAGCAATTTAATGAGCTAACGGTTGCAGTTCGGAAGTTGCGGGGGGTGATTTCGGCTGACAGGATAAAGCCCTCATAACTCACTTTGAGGGACAAGAGCGGCTGAAACGATTACAAATCGGCGGAGCCGCCAATTTTAACTTTGACGTTAGCGCCGGTTTGCTGTATGAAGCGTCTGGTTTTCAGGGACTGAGACCGGAAGGGAAGAGGGAACAATGCGTAGGCATTTGCTGATATATAGATTGTGGTTGTCCTTTGGCGTTGCTGTAATGTTTTTGTTGCCGATGGCCGAAACGGGGATGGCGCAGCCAAGGGAATTCGTTGTCCTGCTTGACCCGGCGCATGGGGGTGAAGACAAGGGCGTGGTTAATGATTCCTTCCAGGAGAAGGAGCTGACGCTAAAGCTTGCGCTGCTGATTCGCGAAGAAGCGCGGAAGACCCCGGGGCTGCAAATCATCTTGACCCGTTCGCTTGACAAAAAGGAATCTGCGGCCGAAAGGCGCAATGCCGTAGGGACAAGAAAGGCCGATTGCCTTTTGAGTCTGCATGTAAACGCGGGCTTTGGAAACAAGGCCAGCGGTTATGAAATCTATTTCCCGGGGTTCGCTTATCTGCAAACGGGAAAAGGGGATTCCCAAGCAATCATCAAGGATATGGTTAAAAACAGGTCTCTCAACGATTCCGTTTTGTTTTCGCAGTATATGCAGGCCGCCCTGGAGACGGTCTTTCCGAGAAAAGGCCGCGGCCTGCGGGATGCCCCTTATCCCTTGTTAACAGGGCTGGACATTCCCGGGTTGGCGCTCGAAATGGGTTTTGCCACAAATCCGGATGAGCGCAGGCTTTTAACCGACGAGGGCAAGCAGCAGGCCATAGCGAAG
Organism: Syntrophobacterales bacterium; assembly: GCA_019429105.1. NCBI lineage: Bacteria > Pseudomonadati > Thermodesulfobacteriota > Syntrophobacteria > Syntrophobacterales > Syntrophobacterales bacterium. The sequence continues at coordinate 60,231 of JAHYJE010000005.1, read as the reverse complement.
GCTGTAGTCAAGGGACTCAGGGAATATTCCCTGAAGGCAAGATAGGAAACCCTCGGTGCGAAGGATCGTAATTGCTTCGAAAAACAGCGGCAAGATAAGAGAGCTTCAGGCGATGTTTGCCGGTGCGGAGATGCAGATACTTTCCCTTAATGATTTTCCTGATTTGCCCGAGATCATTGAAGACGGAAAGAGCTTTTACGAAAACGCCCTTAAAAAGGCCCAGGTGGTAGCGGCGGCTACCGGAGAAACGGTGCTTGCCGATGATTCCGGACTGGAAGTGGCTGCGCTGGGAGGCGCCCCGGGGATATATTCCGCCCGTTACGGGGGCGAAGGCGCAAATGACCGGCAAAACGTCTTGAAGCTTTTGGATGAAATGAAGGGGCTGCCGGCCGAAAAACGGACCGCCGCCTTCCGGTGCGTTTTGGTGCTTTATGACAAGGACAATCACCATGAGGTTTTTGAAGGCCGCTGGGAAGGCGTGATTGCGGAGAATTGTGCTGGCTTGGGGGGATTCGGGTATGACCCGGTTTTTTATCTGCCGGAGCAAGGGATGACCGTTGCCCAACTGCCGCCGGAGTTAAAGAACAGGATCAGCCACCGCGCCCGGGCCTTTATAAAACTTAAAGAAAGACTGGAGCAGAAAATCGATAAATCAAACGGGGCGTAGCGCAGCTCGGTAGCGCGCCTGCTTTGGGAGCAGGATGTCAGGTGTTCAAATCACCTCGCCCCGACCAATTTTTCTTTTAGATATCAATTGTTTATAATCATCAGCTTCTTCCTTGGATTTGTCCTGGCTAACAATCTTGGCTAACAAAATGGGGTCAGGCGTGTTGGCGAAGTTGAGTTCAGGGAGTTGGAAAGCGGTTTTTTGCCGCATTTCCTCAACCAGGTGGGCGTACGCCGAAAAGATCATATTGACGCTGCTATGACCTACAAGGTGCGCCAAATCCAGGATGTCGGCGGCCAGGGGAAAGTGCCGATACAAGAATGTCCGCATACCGGGAATGCCGGAGAAAACGAGAGGGAAAGCAGAAAATAATGCTGCGCTATGTTGCCAAACGCCTGATTTTCATGATCCCGCTTTTATTGGGGATTACCATCATCTGCTTTGCCGTGATGCACCTTGCGCCCGGGTCTCCTACCGATTTGCAGACACAGATGAACCCGCGTGCCTCGATTGAGATGAAGCAGCGGCTGAAGGCGCTGTACGATCTCGATAAACCGCTTCCTGTTCAGTATTTCCTTTGGCTGAAAAAGATTGCCGTCTTTGATCTGGGGACCTCTTTTTCCACGGATCGGCGGCCGGTTTCCGACAAGATAAAAGAACGGCTGCCGATTACGATTCTCCTGAACGTGCTTTCGCTTTTCCTGATCATGATCGTGGCGATTCCGCTGGGGGTATTGTCGGCGGTGCATAAGGATTCGCTGTTCGACAGAATTTCCGGGGTTTTTGTCTTTATCGGCTTTGCCGTGCCTACCTTCTGGCTGGCGCTGCTTTTGATGATCCTGTTCGGCATCCACCTCGGCTGGCTGCCGATTTCCGGAATAAGGTCGCTCAATTACGAATACCTCCCGCCGGGGATGGCGCTCTGGGATTTTGTCAAACATCTGATTATGCCGGTTCTGCTTTCCGCCTTCGGGGGGCTGGCCGGTCTTTCCCGCTACATGCGGGCGAATATGCTGGAGGTGATACGACAGGACTATATCCTGACGGCCCGGGCGAAGGGGCTTTCGGAAAATAGTGTCATATATCGGCATGCCCTCAGAAATGCGCTGCTGCCGGTGATTACGATTCTCGGCCTCTCGGTGCCGGGGCTGATCGGGGGGAGCGTTATTTTTGAGACGGTCTTTGCGATTCCCGGCATGGGACAGCTCTTTTATATGGCGGTTATGGCAAGGGATTACCCGGTGGTGATGGGGATTCTTTTCATCGGCGCCACCCTTACGCTTCTGGGGAATCTGCTTGCCGACGTCTCCTACGCGTTGGCCGATCCCAGAATCCGGGTATCGTGAGGGGGGCTTATGGGGAATGATTTCTGGAAGAGATTCCGTAAAAACAGGATGGCCGTGGCGGGGGGACTCATCGTTGTCTTTTTGTTTATCGTGTCGCTGCTGGCGCCGTGGATCGCCACCTGTGATCCGAATGCGATCAACCTGAAAGATGTGCTGGCGCCGCCTTCGATCGGTCATCCCTTCGGCACCGATCAGCTCGGCAGGGATGTTTTGTCCCGGATGATCCATGGGGCGGGGATTTCTCTGAAGGTCGGCTTTGTGGCGACGGGGATTGCCATCCTCATCGGGACAATTCTCGGGGCGCTTGCCGGATATTACGGCCGCTGGGTTGATGCCGTGATCATGCGGTTTGTTGATATCATGCTCTGCTTTCCGACTTTTTTTCTGATTCTGGCCGTGATCGCCTTTCTGGAGCCGTCGATCTGGAACATCATGATCGTCATCGGACTGACCGGCTGGATGGGGGTAACCAGGCTTGTTCGAGCCGATTTCATCTCGCTGAAAGAACGGGATTTTGTGCAGGCGGCCCGGGTTATCGGCGCGGGCGATCTGCGGATTATTTTCCTGCACATCCTGCCGAACGCAATGGCCTCGGTGATCGTAACGGCGACCTTGGGGATAGCGGGGGCGATTCTCACCGAATCGGCGCTGAGCTTTCTGGGAATCGGGGTGCAGCCGCCGACGCCGAGCTGGGGAAACATCCTGACCGCAGGGAAGGACAATATCGACATCGCCTGGTGGCTTTCCCTTTTTCCCGGGCTGGCGATTCTGATCACCGTTTTGGGTTACAATCTTTTGGGGGAAGGGATTCGCGACGAGCTTGATCCGCGCCTGCGAGGTTAATGATAAGGATATTTACGGGGTGGATATGGGGGAATGGCTGCTGGTTTTGCCGGCCTGGCTGAAGGTCGGCGTATCATTTTTGGGGATATTGCTGTTAAACCGGTTGGGCTTTGCGCTCGGGTTTAGCATTTTGTTGTCTTCGATAGCTCTTTCCCTCTGGTCAGGTGCGGGGATGGCCGGTCTTTATTTCCAGTTGGACAACTTTGTTCTGCCAGGGAATTACCTGCTGCCTGTGGTTATCGTCCTTTTGCTCTTGCTGGTTGAAGTTCTCGGAAAGACCGGCCGCATGGAACGGACGATGAACGCCCTGCAGGCGATGTTTAAAAACCGAAAAACGCTTTTGGCCGGGCTGCCCGCCCTGATCGGCATGCTGCCGATGCCCGGCGGCGCCCTTTTTTCCGCCCCTCTCGTGGCGGCAGTGGATGACAGCCGTGAACTTGCGGCTCCGGAAAAAGCTGCCATCAATTACTGGTTTCGTCATATCTGGGAATACTGGTGGCCGATGTATCCGGGCACTATTCTGGCGGTTAAATTCTCGGGACTTTCTTTTACGAAATACATGCTGCTGCAGTTTCCCTTTACGATAGTTACGCTGGTGGGGGGATATTTTTTCCTTCTCCGGAAACTGCCCGCCCAAGAGTCAGTTGTCAAATCATCGCTGCAAAGTAAAAAGGAAGATATCTTTTCCGCCCTTGGCCCAATCTTCCTGCTGGTTCTGACGGCAATTCTGGGATCGTCCGTTCTTGCCGCCAACGGGGTTTCAAAAACAGTTGCGTCCCTGCTGGCAATGCTTGCCGGGATTATCTTGGCAATAACCGCCTCCCTGAGAGGCAACAGCCCCGCATTTCGGCAATCAATCGGCATCTTCAAAAGGCGCAATTTGTGGCTGATGGTGCTTTTGATAATAAGCGTGCAGGTTTTTTCCATAGTTTTGCGATGTCCGCTGGATCAAGCCGGCCGCACCATCGTTGCCGGCATGCGTGACGAGTTTGTCCGGGCGGGCATTCCCGTTTTTTTGATTATTATTATGGTGCCGTTCATTTCCGGATTGGTCACCGGGGTCGCCTTTGGCTTTGTGGGGGCGAGTTTTCCGATCGTTTTTGCCATTATCGGCGCCGCACCCGCCCCGGGGGTAGTTGCCTCAGCAATTGTGCTGGCTTATTCCAGCGGTTATATCGGGATGATGCTTTCTCCGCTGCATGTCTGTTTTGCCGTTACCTGCGAATACTTCGGCACCCGGATGTCGGATGTTTACCGTTACCTGGCGGGGCCATCCCTGCTGATTTTACTGACCGGACTCATTCTGGCAGGTCTTTATCTGACTTTTCTGTGATATTCCGGGGACATAACACCATGGTGAAAAAGCTTCATGGCAACCTCGGAGCAGAATGAACTCGGCCTGCAGGCGGAAACCCGTCGTCTGAAGGGGATCTATTGGATTCCCGAAGTGGATCGCGTGCAGGTCAAGGGAAAGACCAACAGCGTCGGAGTCTTCGAGGTTCTCGACTACCATACCGAAGAGACCAGCCCCCACCTGATGGAAGTGGTCAACCACTTCCGGGACGGTCTGGCCCTCTACCGCCGGCGGGAGTGGGACAACGCCATTTTCAGATTCAACGATGCCCTCCGCCTGAATCCGGATGAGAATATTTGCGGGATGTATATCGAACGTTGCATCCATTTCCGGGAGGAGCCGCCGGGTGACGACTGGGACGGCGGCTGGATCATGAAAACAAAATAGTTGGGCGTTTAGTCGCTGTCTTCTTTTTGTTCGATAACTTGGGTGGCGACGGAGTCCCCTGGCGGTTCTGCGTGGCGGGAGATTTTCACCTTCAGGATGGCCGTTTCGGTGACCTCTTCGCAGGTCAGTATATAATCCCGCCATTCGACCTGCTCGCCTTTCTGGGGGAATCTGCCAAAGCGATCCAGAATCAGCCCGGCCAGTGTATCAAAAGGCAACCCTTCTTCAACGGCGATGCCGAGGTGTTCCTCCATCTCATTGACTGGCAGCAGCGCATCCACCATCATGCTGCCGTCGGGGAGCTTCTGGACGCGCCGCGTTTCGCCGACGTCATGTTCGTCCTCTATTTCCCCGACGAGTTCCTCGAGGAGATCCTCCGTTGTCACCAGACCGCTCATGATTCCGTATTCATCAACCACCAGCGCCATCTGGATGCGTTTTTTCTGCATCTCCCGCAGCAAGCTGCTCACCTTTTTCCCTTCCGGGACAAAAAGCGGGGTCCGCATTATTTTTGCGAGGTCAATTTCCCGGCCGGAGCAGAGATTGCCGATAAGGATGTCTTTCGTGTGGACAAAACCGATCACATGATCCATGTCGTCCTTGAATACAGGGTAACGGGAGTACATGTTTTCGTGGACAACGCGGACAATCTCATCGCTGGGGAGCTCCCGGTCGATGGCGACGATACGCGTTCGCGGCACCATGACCTCTCTTACGGTGGTGTGGGAAAATTCGAAGACGTTTTCTATGTAGGTATGTTCCGTTTCGGTAAGGGCGCCGGTTTCACTCCCCTCGGACAGCACCTGCTGCACCTCTTCGCGGGTTACAAAGGCCTGTCCGTCTTTAGGCTTGATTCTCAAAAGCCGGAGGGCGGCCCGGTTGGAAAAGGTCAGGAAACGGACAATTATGGTTGCCGCAAGCGAGATGAAATGAATCGGTCGCACGACGTTCAGGGCAATCTTTTCGGGGTACTGCAAACCGATTGTTTTGGGCGCCAATTCCCCGAACACCAGAAAAAGATAGGAAATCAAAACCACAACTATTGCGATCGAGAGGGGTTCCGCGGCATTGCTGATAAAAGGGGCCGGCACGGATTGAAGCAGAGGCCGCAGATACTGGATTGCCGCCGAACCGCCCAGCGCGGAGGCGAGTGAACCGACGACGGTAACGCCGATCTGGATGGTGGCAAGAAAGCTGTGCGGCTCCTTCTGCACCTGCTCTACGAGTTTGGCTTTCTTGTCCCCGGTGGCGGCGATGCTGGAGATTTTACTCCTTCTGCTGGAAAGTACCGCCAGCTCCGCGGCGGCAAAAAAGCCGTTGATTATGATCAGGATAAAAATGACTGCAAGCTCGCTTAAAACCGGTTCCAAGGCTATATCTCTCCCCACAAGATCAAGACCGTATAAAGGTCAGGTTTTTTCCATACTGCAATTAAGGTGTTAACGATATTTTTCCACGATTAATATGCTTTCCTTTAACATTATTAGTATTTCCATCATCTTTGTGATGGCTTGCCGTCATGACTTTTTCTTTCCGCGCAACAGAGACAGAATTTGTTCATGTTTCCAGGAGCCAAGAATGGTAATAACTGCCCCCACTGCGATTACTGTTGCCAGCCGGCCGGTATGGTTGCTTCTCGCGTAGCTGCCGCTTAATGAAAGGAGAATTGTGCCGGTAAGGCGGCCGGTTGCGCAGATAAGTAAAAATGTCGATGCCTTAAGCCTGCTGAGGCCGATTATGTACGACAGGATGTCTTTCGGGAAACCGGGGATAAAAAAGAGGACGAAAATAACCGGTATTCCCTTATGTTCAACAAAATAGTCATATTTCTGGATTGTGGCGGGACTGGTTATTTTCTCGATGAAGGGCTGACCCAACCAGCGGGCCAAAAAAAAGGCGAGCAGGGAGCCAATGGACAGGCCGATGGTCGAGTAAAGCGTTCCCCAAAGAGGTCCGTACAGATATCCCCCGACGAAGCCGCTGAGCTCGCCGGGGATCGGGGCAATCAGAACCTGGAGAATCTGCAACCCGATGAAAATCGCTACCGAAAGCGGACCGAACGAATTTATGAATACCGTTACTCGCTCGCGGTCTTTGAAGAAATTATAAAGATCGAAGTGAATAAAAGAGAAAATACAAAGTAAAATAAATAAGATCAGTAGAAATATTTTTATTAGGATGCCCCTGCTCATGGCGCTTGGCTCAATCTATCCGGCAATTGCGGTTCCTGTCAAATGGAGGTTCTTAAAATTATTCACCTTAACGAAATCAAGAGGCTGCATCTATTGGTGGAAAATAACAAAAGCAGCGCCGATTGTAAAGCCCGATGTTTATAATCAAGATAACATCATTGTAATTAGTGCTTTATGCCTACATTGCGGTTGGCTGTCGCTTAAATTCGAGTTGACGCAGCATCTTTTATATAGTAGCGCACGGCGAGTCCCAAAAGGCGAACCCTCTTGGCAAGCAGGTTGTGCTGTAGTTCTGATGGTTCGCTGCGGGGTTGATAAAGTTTACGGAGGAGTTTTTATGGCGGGTCTATTGGTCGGGCTGGTGGCTGGGTTCATGGGCGGCTTAGTCGGTGTCGGCGGGGGGGTGGTTATGACTCCCCTGATGACGGAGATTCTAAAATTCAGGCAACGTGAGGCACATGGCACCAGTCTTGTAGCCGTTGTTTTTACGGCCCTTGCGGCTTCAATCATTTATTACCTGCATGGCTCGGGGAACATTCCTTTTGCGATCCTGCTTGCCGGGTTGGCTCTTTTGACGGTTCGCCTCGGGGCGAGGTACTGCAATTTGCTCCCGGAATACAAATTGAAGATGTATTACGGTGTGTTGCTGCTGTTTGTCGCGGTGCTGCTCTTTGCCAAGCCATATCTGCCCCTCCTTGTCGATGACTCTTCCCCGGTCTGGATTCGTTGGGGCTTGCTTGTGGCAATTGGTCTGTTGACGGGATTCATCTCGGGGATGATGGGAGTGGGGGGGGAACCTTCATGGTGCCGATGATGGTTCTTTTCGTGGGCATCAGCCAGGTTACGGCCCAGGGGATATCGCTTCTTTCGATGATCCCGGCCTCCACCCTCGGCGCCTGGACCCACTGGAAGATGGGAAATACGAGAACGGAAATCATTCCGGGACTCATTGCCGGGGTGCTTGTCGGCGCATACGTGGGCGGCAACTTTGCGCACCGTCTTCCGGAGGGGGTGCTCCGAGTGGTCTTTGCGCTTTTGCTCATCTATACGGCTCTTCGGTATCTCCGGGCAAAAAAACCGGCGCCGGCGCCAGGCGACAGCCAACTCCCTTGCGTTTAATCAGTGGGCCTCTTCCATCGCCCCGGCTATGTACATCATGGTCAGGATCATAAAGACCACTGTCTGGATGAAAGAGGTGAAGATCATCAACACAAAAACCGGCAGCGGCACCAGAAGTGGAGTAAGCATGAGAATGACGGCAAGCACGATGTCCTCCCCCTTGATATTGCCGAAAAGACGAATGGAAAGGGAGAGTGGACGGGCGATGTGACTGATGATCTCGATCGGCATGATCAGCGGCGTCAGCCACCAGATGGGGCCCATGAACTGTTTTATGTATTTTACGCCATGCACCCTGACCCCGACGATGTGGGTTATGGCGAATACCGAAAGCGCCATGGAGGCGTTCGTGTTGACGCTTGAGGTCGGAGACTCAAAACCGGGGATCAGGCCGATGAGATTGGAAACGAGGATGTAGATGCCGAGCGTTGCCACCAGAGGAAAGAACCTGCGTCCCTGAGGCCCCATCGTGTCAACCAGGAAGGAGTCAATCGTTTCGATGATCACCTCCATGAAATTCTGCAGTTTTCCGGGGATAATGGTCACACGGCGTGTGGCCAGCCAGGACAGGACGGCAAGCATAGCCATGATAAACCAGGTGTAGCAGACAATGACAAGGTGGTGTTCCTCAAGCCAGTGGTTCTCGAAAAACAGAAATGTTTCCATCTTCAAAGCTCCTCAAAAGTGTTTTTTCGAAAAATGGTCAGTACGGCAGTCAGGGTTATATCCAGAACAATTACCGAAAGGCCGATGACAAGGCCGATTACATCGGCGATATTGCCGGAGATAATCAAAAACAACAAAATGGCGGTTATGACCATCCGGATGTAGTAGCGACGGACGACCGCCCCTTTGATACGATTGACGTCCGCAACCAGAAAGTTTTTTAAGCTTCCGTAAAGCATACGAAAATTCATGACGCTGATAATGCCGCCGAGGGCGATGCCCAGGGTAAGGCGATACGACCGGAACGGCAGGCTCCCCGCAATCAGCAGGAGCAGCAGCAGCCAGCCGGCGCGTTCAATCTTTATTGGAAAAGGTGTTGTTCCTTGTGCGTCCACTCTTGCCTTTACCTGCCGAATCATCCGCCTTTTCGTCGTTTAAGGAACGTCTGATCATAACGTATATGTTCCGGAAGCCGGCGGCTACGCCCATCAAGAGAAAAACCATGGTCAGCCAGGGCGCCGTTCCGAATTTTTTGTCGAGCCAGATCCCGAAATAAAGGGCGCCGAAGATCGAAATGACCATCGATATGCCGATGCTGCTGGCATAGGCCAAGCGAAAAGCGGCTCTTTTTGTTTCTTTGTCCACCGTCGCCCCGCTAACATAACCTGTTTTTAAAGTCAACAGGAAAGGCGCAGCCGCTTATCCCGGAAACGGTTTCTTCTCAAGACCTTTCCAATGCTTGACTACTTTCCCGATACCAGGCGATGGTCCTGGTCAGGCCTTCCCGGAAGCCGGTTTTAGCCTGGAAGCCGAATTCCCGGGAGGCTCTGCCCGTATCGAGCATGCGGCGGGGCTGGCCGTCCGGTTTGGATTCGTCCCAGATGATGCGTCCCGTAAAGCCGGTGAGCTCTACTATCAATTCGACCAGATCCTTGATCGAAATCTCAAATCCGGCGCCGATGTTGACCGGGTCTGATTTGTTGTAGCGCTCCGTGGCAAGCAGGATCGCCTCCGCGGCATCCTCCACGTAAAAGAATTCCCGGGTCGCCTTGCCTGAACCCCAGACGACGATCTCGTCGGCGCCGTCGGCAATGGCGTCCACACATTTTTTGATCAGGGCGGGGATGACGTGCGAGGAGCGCGGATCGAAGTTGTCTCCGGGGCCGTACAGATTTACCGGGAGCAGGAAAATGGCGTTGAAGCCGTACTGCCGGCGGTAGGCCTCAGCCTGGACGAGAAGCATCTTCTTGGCGAGCCCGTAGGGGGCATTGGTCTCTTCCGGATAGCCATTCCAGATATCGTCTTCCCGGAAGGGAACCGGGGTGAACTTCGGGTAGGCGCAGATCGTGCCGAGCGCGACGAATTTTTCTATCTTGTGGAGGAAGCCCTGATGGAGCAGCGGCACCCCCATCATGATGTTTTCATAAAACAGCGAACCGGGGTTTTCGAGGTTGTAGCCGATGCCGCCGACCTTTGCGGCCAGATGGACGACGATGTCCGGTTTTTGTTCCTCATAAAGCCTGATTATGTCTTCGCTTCTAATCAGGTCGTACTGGGGGCGATTGGCCTGCTGAATGTGCAGATAGCCCCGCTCGGTCAAGAGGCGGACCAGGTGCTTTCCAAGGAAGCCGTTGGCGCCGGTTACCGTTATTCTCTTTTCGTGCATGTTCTTTTGTCTCCTGTTTGCAATTCTTCGGTTTTCGGCTTCAGCCTTTCCCTACAGCCTATCTGCCTGAACATTCAGACAGCTCCATGATTGCTGCAGGAGTAGCCGGCGCTAACAAGCGTCTTTTCCCGTTGGGCGGCCTCCATGTCGGCAGCAACCATGAGGTCTATCAGCGCCTCAAAGCCGACCTTCGGCTTCCACCCCAGCGCCTTGACCGCCTTGCCCGGCTCCCCCAGCAGGACATCCACCTCTGTGGGACGGAAATAACGGGGGTCGATGGAGACATACTTTTGATAGTCGAGCCCCAGCCTGGCGAAGACCTTTTCTGCAAATTCCCGCACGGAATGGGTTTCTCCGGTCGCGATAACGTAGTCGTCGGGGTTATCCTGCTGCATCATCAGCCACATCGCCTCGACATAATCGCCGGCGAATCCCCAGTCGCGCTTTGCCTCAAGATTGCCGAGAAAGAGTTTTTCCTGGAGCCCCAGCTTGATCCTTGCCGCCGCGATGGTGATCTTCCTGGTGACGAAGGTTTCGCCGCGGCGCGGGGATTCGTGATTGAAGAGGATGCCGTTGCTGGCAAAAATTTTGTAGGCGTCCCGGTAATTGCGAACAATGTAATAGGAGTAAACCTTGGCCGCAGCGTAGGGGCTCTGCGGCTGAAAGGGGGTCAACTCGCTCTGGGGAGGGGGCGCAGCGCCGAACATTTCGCTGGACGATGCCTGATAAAATCTTGTTTTTATACAAGTTTTTCTGATGGCCTCCAGAAGTCGCAGTGTCCCCAAGCCGGTTATGTCGCCGGTGTATTCGGGCATGTCGAAGCTGACGCGGACGTGGCTTTGTGCGCCGAGGTTGTAAATCTCGTCAGGCTGGATATCGTGCAGAAGGTCAGTAAGCTGGCCGGAGACGGACAGATCGCCGTAGTGGAGAAACAATCTTGCCTGAGGGTCGTGGGCATCGCGGTAGAGGTGGTCGATCCGCCCCGTGTTAAAGGTGCTCGCCCGGCGGATCAGTCCATGAACCTCGTAGCCCTTGCAAAGCAGCAACTCGGCCAAGTAGGAGCCGTCTTGTCCGGTTATCCCGGTGATAAGTGCCTTTTTCATCGTTTATTCCTTCCTTTTGTAATATTTCCTCCTGCAAATAGAGGAAAGCAGCTATCCGTAATATTCCCGATACCAGGCTACGAAACGTCTGATTCCTTCAGCAATCGGAGTTGCCGGCCGGAAGCCGACGTCGGCCATCAAATCGTCCACATCGGCGCGGGTCTCCGGCACATCGCCCGGCTGCATCGGCAGATAATTACGGACGGCGGTTTTCCCGAGCTGTTTTTCCAGCGTTTCAATGAAATCAAGCAGTCTTACCGGGTTGTTGTTCCCGATGTTGTAGAGCCGGTAAGGGGCGAAGCTGGACGAGGGGTCGGGCTTGTCCCCGCTCCAGGCCGGATTCGGTTCCGGGGTTTTGTCAATGACCCGGACCAGCCCCTCGACGATGTCGTCTATATAGGTGAAATCGCGCTTCATATTGCCATTGTTGAACACATCGATCGGTCGGTTTTCGAGGATCGCCCGGGTAAAAAGGAAAAGGGCCATGTCCGGTCTGCCCCAGGGGCCGTAAACGGTGAAGAAACGCAGCCCCGTGCAGGGGAGCTTGTAGAGCGCCGCGTAGGTGTGGGCCATCAGCTCGTTGGCCTTCTTCGTTGCCGCGTACAGGCTCAGCGGGTGATCGACGTTGTCGTGAACAGAAAACGGCATTCTTGTATTGGCCCCGTAAACGGAGCTCGAAGAGGCGAAAAGGAGATGCTTTACATGGCTGTGGCGGCACCCCTCGAGGATGTTCATAAAGCCGACGAGGTTGCTCTCCACATAGGCGTGCGGATTGGTCAGCGAGTAGCGAACCCCCGCCTGAGCGGCCAGATTGACGACAATGTCGAAGCTGTTTTCGGCAAACAGTTTTTCGATGGTCGCCCGGTTGGAGAGCTCGCCCCTGACAAAGTTAAAGGCAGCATGCTGTTCAACTATTTTGAGGCGGGCCTCTTTCAGCGTGACGTCGTAATAGGGATTAAGATTGTCAAGGCCGCATACGGCATTTCCCTCTGCCAGGAGGCGCCGGGAAAGGTGAAAACCGATAAAGCCGGCCGCCCCTGTCACCAATATTTTTCTCATATACCTCCAGAATGCTCAACCAATCGGGCGAACGCAACGTCCGCTTCTACTGCTGTTTCAATCAATAAATCGTGGGAGCGGTTTTTAAGCCCGCCCCTGCTCGAATGAAGGCTCCTTCGAAATTACAGGGTATCATTGACCGGAGACTACAGTGTTTTAATTGTCTTTGCGCAAGCGGCGATTGTTCGGTCGATATCGTCGTCTGTATGGGCGAAGGAGACAAAACCCGCCTCAAACTGGGCGGGGGCGAGGTTGATACCCGCCGCCAACATGCCATGAAAAAATTTGCCGAAGAGGGCGGTGTCGCTTTTCAGGGCGCTTTCGTAATCAACCACCGTTTCTTTGGTGAAAAAGATCGTGAAGAGAGAGCCTGTCTGATTGATTTGTACCGGTATTTTGTTTGTTTGAAAGAGCTCGCTAAAGGCGTTGCCCAGCTTCGCGGTTTTTTTCTCGAGCGCGGCATAGTCTTTTCCCCGGAGGATATCGAGCGTCTTGATGCCGGCGCTCATTGCGAGCGGATTTCCCGAAAGGGTTCCCGCCTGATAAACCGGCCCGACCGGGGCAAGATGCTCCATAATCTCCCTTTTTCCCCCCATCGCCCCGACGGGCAGACCACCGCCGATTATTTTGCCGAGGCAGGTCAAATCCGGACGAATCCCGGTCAAGGTCTGCCAGCCGCCAAAGGCGACGCGGAATCCGGTTATGACCTCGTCAAAAATAAGCAGGCTGCCGTTGGCACTTGTTATTTCCCGCAGTCCCTCCAGGAAGCCGGGTTTGGGCATCACAACGCCCATGTTGGCGGCAACCGGTTCGACAATGATGCAGGCAATCTCCCCGCCGAATTTCGCGAAGGTTTTGCGGACGGCCTCAAGATCGTTATAGGGCAGGCTGAGCGTGAGCCCTGCGAGGGCTTTCGGGATCCCGGGACTGCCCGGAATGCCGAGCGTCGCCACCCCGGAGCCGGCCTTTACCAGCAGGGAGTCGGCATGTCCGTGATAGCAGCCGGTAAATTTGACGATTTTGTCTCTTCCTGTCCAGCCGCGCGCCAGGCGGATCGCGGTCATTGTTGCCTCGGTTCCGGAGCTTACCATCCGGACGGCCTCGATAGAGGGAAAAGCGGCGACGATCCTTTCCGCCATTTCTATCTCCAGTTCGGTCGGGGCGCCGAAACTTGTGCCTCTGCCGGCAGCAGCCTGAATGGCGGCGACAACCCCGGCTTCGGCATGGCCCAGGATCATTGGCCCCCAGGAACAGACGTAATCGAGATAGCTGTTGCCTTCCGTGTCCCGGATCGTTGCTCCGGAGGCTTCCCGGATGAAAAGCGGCGTTCCGCCTACGGCCCGGAAGGCGCGCACCGGGCTGTTGACACCCCCGGGGATGACCTTCCCGGCTCTCGAAAAAAGATCGCTATTTCCCATGTTTAAAATGCTCCAAGTTGTATTTTTGCAACGTATCGACCGTCTGCATACCATAAAACGAGGGGTTTATGTCAAATATTTCTTGACAACAAATCGTCATGCCTATAGGAAACGACCGAGATATTACATTTGGGAAAAAATTCATTACCGGAGAGGCAATTGCAAAACTCTCACATTCTGTCATTCCCGCAATGATTTTAAGCGGGAATCTGGTTCTAACTGTTTGAAAAACCGTATTCCCGATAGAAGCATTGTGTACATTAAGCTCCGCTTTCGGGAATGACAAATGGTTTTGCAATTACCTCCGGAGTTTGCCGGTAATTTGCCGCAGAACTGCGGAGGCAATCAAGAAGGGGAGGGAGGGACGCACGGCTGATTGAAGATTTGCAGTTTTTAAAAAATAACATAAAAAGGAGAATGAGATGAAAAAAGTTTTTAAAATTAGTTCGTTGACAACATTTATGGTTATGGGTTACGCCGCCTTTGCGGCGGCTGCCGAGACAGCCGCTCCCGCCGTGGCGGCCGCCGCAGGTGGCGCTGCCGACAGCTCAAAGGCTCTTGTAGTTGTGGCGAGCATAGTGGTTGCCGGCATGACAATGGCTATCGGAACGATAACCACCGCCCTTGGCATGGGAAATGGTTTGGCCGCTGCCGCCAATGCCGTTGGCCGCAACCCCGAGGCGCAGGGCAAGGTTTTGATCACGATGATGGTTGGTTTGGCCATGATCGAGTCCCTCGCGATTTATACGCTTGTTATCGCTTTGGTATTGATTTACGCAAACCCGCTGGTTAAGCTGCTTGGCTTGTAACAGCATGTTTTCATAGGAAATAAGGGGTCGGGAAACAAGCTCGCAAGGCTCCCGCCCCTTTTTTTATTCAGTATCCGGCCTGATTCCCGCCCGCAGTTCCTTCTTTTTCGATATGATATGTTTTTCCGTGAGCATCTTTTCCTGAGCCCGGCGCGAGCGGCGGCGTTTCTGACGGCGGATTTTTTCAGTTTTCATCTTCCGGGCGGCGACAAGGCCGGTGCGGAGCCGTTCGATTCGATCAAGAAGAAGGCGGCGGGCGAAAAGACGATTCAGGGTCTGGGAGCGCTCCTGCTGGCATTTTACGGAAAGCCCGGTCGGCAGATGAACCAGATAGACGCAGGACGATGTCTTATTGACCTTTTGTCCTCCGGGCCCGGAGGAGCGGACGAAGGTTTCGCGAAATTCCTCCTCCGTGACTGCGAGGCTTTCCATCCTTTCGCGCAACTCCTCGAACTTATCCATAAAAGCGTCCCTTATTTCTTCTATGGGTTCCAAACGGCAAGTTCAGAGGTTGTATATCTCGTCCTCGACTATGTGAACCCAGTTGCGCTGCAAGACATCCCGCGCCTCTTCGGGCTTGTCAACCCCGAGGATGACGATCGTTTCCGTGCCGATCCGGTTGATGGTGGTATAAAGGTAGTGAATGTTGATGTCGGCGCCGGAGAGCGGTTTCAAGATGGCGTTCATTCCCCCGTGATGGAGGGGCACCTCGGCGGCCAGAACAGGGGTCAGCTCGCAGTTGAGATTGAAGCTTTCCAGGATGGCAACGGCGCGTTCGGGGTTGTTCACCACCAGGCGCACCGTGCTGCTTTCCGTGGTGCTTGCGGCGAGCATGGCCTTGGGGGTTATGTCGGATTTGTCCAGGATATTGGTAAGCCGGGAGAGGGAACCGGGGATATTGTCTAAAAGAACGGAGATCTGTTTCACTGCCATCGTTGCTGCTCCTTGACCATTATTGCTTGTAAAGCCGCTTTGCCTCTATTGCAAAAAATCGTACCCGACCTCAAAGGCCCGGCGATTCATCGCGACGACCTCTTTTCTTTTGCTTCCCATAACCTTTTCGAGGCTTTTCAGAAAGATGTCGGGAGGAACGAGGCCGGTTGCCTTCATCAGGGCCCCCATCATTACCGTGTTTGCCATGCGCTTGTCTCCCAGCTTGTCGGCAAGCTCGGCGGTCGGAATCTTATAGACCCGGACATCCCGGCGGGACGGCTCGACGGCGATGATCGACGAATTCAAAAAGATAGAGCCTCCGGAGGCGGCGCGATTCTGAAAGGCGTAAAGGGAAGGGGTATTCAGGACGACAATGTTTTCGGGGTTGGAGGCGATCGGGGAGGCGATCTCTTCATCCGAGACGACGACCGTGCAATTGGCCGTGCCGCCGCGAACCTCGGCGCCGTAGGAGGGGAGGTATGTAACGTTGAAGCCGGCGTCCATTCCTCCATAGGTCAGTGAATATCCCATCATGAGCACTCCCTGACCGCCGAAACCGCAAAAAATGGTTTTGACCAACATGACTCTACTTTCCCTTCTGCTGTTTTTTCATCTCTTCCGCCGGCAGGTCCTTGATCGCGCCCAGCGGGAACTCCTTGCTCATGGTCTGCTCAATCCAGCGGCACGCCTCTGGCGGGCTCATCTTCCAGTTGGTAGGGCAGGGAGAGAGGATTTCGACAAGCGAAAACCCCTGGCCGTCTATTTGATATTGAAAGGCCTTGCGGATCGCCTTTTTGGTTTTTACGATGCTGGCCGGTGACGTTACCGTACAGCGTTCAATGTAGGTTGTGCCGGGAAGAATAGCAAATATTTCGCTTATTTTTATCGGGTATCCGTCCAGGATGTTGTTTCTGCCGACCGGCGAGGTGGTTGTTTTCTGGCCAAGAATGGAGGTCGGCGCCATTTGCCCGCCGGTCATGCCGTAAACGGCGTTATTGATAAAGATAACGGTAATGTTTTCACCCCGATTGGCTGCATGAAAGCTTTCCGCCGTGCCAATTGCCGCCAGATCGCCATCCCCCTGATAAGAGAAAACGATCCGGTCAGGCAGCACCCGCTTCAGGCCGGTGGCCGTCGCGGGACCTCGGCCATGCTGGGCCTCGATCATATCAACATCGAAATAATTGTAGGCGAGAACGGCGCAGCCGGCGGGAGGAACACCGATTGTCCGGTCGCGAATGCCCAACTCGTCGATGACCTCGGCAATCAGCCGATGGGCGATACTGTGTCCGCAACCCGCGCAGTAATGAAAGGGGTTGCTC
Source organism: Syntrophobacterales bacterium (assembly GCA_019429105.1). Lineage (NCBI taxonomy): Bacteria > Pseudomonadati > Thermodesulfobacteriota > Syntrophobacteria > Syntrophobacterales > Syntrophobacterales bacterium. The sequence goes on along the minus strand of JAHYJE010000005.1, from coordinate 43,347 downwards.
TTCATGCTTTTTGGTCTTCCAAAAACTTTTTTCATTGTTTACCGACCTGCAATTTTTGTATTTATCCGGCGACCTACAGCTCTGTGTCGATCAGCCCCTCTTTGCCATTATATTTGCGCAAAATCACATTTGCCAGTTCAATCGGGGTCGGAACAACGCCGCCCGGGCGGCCATGGAAGCCGACGCGGGCCTTTCCCTGCAAGGCAAGCAGAACATCCTCGAGCATTTGCCCGGCGCTCATCTCAAAAACCATGAAGTTACCAACTTTTTTTGCAAGATCCCGAAGCTGCTGGGAGGGGAACGGCCAAAGGGTGATGGGGCGGAAAAGCCCTACCCGCAGTCCCTGTTTGCGCAGACGTTTAATGGCGCCTTTGGCAATCCGGGAGGCGGTGCCGTAGGCGACAATGACCAACTCTGCGTCATCGGTCTGGTAGAGCTCCGAACGCGCCTCCCTCTCGGTGATCATCCTGTATTTGCGTTGCAGTTTCCAGATGTGTTCTTCCAAATCGAGCGGGTCGAGGATCAGGCCTCTGATGATCTTGCTTTTGCCGCCGCCCGCGCCCTTCATTACAAGGCTCTCCGGATAGTTACGGGGTTTCGGTTTTTTAAAGACAACCGGCTCCATCATCTGCCCCAGCATGCCGTCGGCGAGGATCATGACGGGGATTCGGTACTCGTCGGCAATGTCGAAGGCGTCCATTGTCAGGTCGGCAATCTCCTGCAGGGACGCGGGGCCGAGGACAACCATCCGGTAGTCGCCATGACCGCCGCCTTTGGTGGCCTGGAAGTAATCCCCCTGGGAGGGGCTGATATTTCCCAGCCCCGGGCCGCCTCTCATCATGTTGACGATGACCGCGGGCAGTTCGCAGGCTGCAAGCGACGAGATGCCCTCCTGTTTCAGGGATATTCCGGGGCTCGAGGAAGAGGTCAGGGAGCGAGCGCCGCCGGCGCTGGCGCCGATTACCATATGGATCGCGGCGATCTCGCTTTCCGACTGGATGAAAACGCCGCCTTCAACCTTGCGGAGGTTCTCCGCCATGTACTCAGGCAATTCATTCTGAGGGGTTATCGGATAGCCGGCGTAAAATCTGCAACCGGCGCGAATGGCGGCTTCGCCGATGATTTTGTTTCCCTGCATCAGTACTTTATTCACGGTAAACCTCGATGGCAATATCCGGGCAAGTGATTGCGCACAAGGCGCAACCGCTACACTTTTTCTCCTCATCCTGGAAGCGGACGGGGCGATATCCCTTGGAATTGAATTCATGGGAAGAGACGATCAGCCCATTGTTGCAAGCCTGAATGCAGAGATGGCATTCCTTGCAAAGTTCCTTGTCTATTACGATGTACCCCTTCAAAGCTTTGTCTCCCGATGATCATGTTGTTTCGTTGCAATGTTTATTGCGAACGCCTTCGGGTGTTATGCGAAGGCGCTCACCCTGTTTCTGCCCATCCCCGGCTCTTTTTGTGAAAGATATTCTGAACAGCGCCGCACGAAAGTGGACTTTTTGCCTATTTGAAAAAAGATGTCAAGATAAAATATTTTGCCTTCCTCAAATGCACCGGGGGCTTGTTGTTTTCAAGCCGCCTGTTTCGACAACTTGCCGTTAATGGGTTTCCCCGTAAGGCCTCTGAATTCATGGTTCAGTACAAATTTGGTCCTTGCCGTTTTTCTTTCCCCGATACATGAGCTGGTCAACCCGCTGCACGAAGCCTTTTATGTCTTCCTGCGGCCGGTACTGCCCAAGCCCGACGCTTACCGTCAAATGCACTTCTTGACCTGGCGCCGGTGAAAAAATCGCTTTTTTGAATTCCTGCCGGATCCTTTCCGCCGACAAAATGCCATCTTTGCTTTCAGTCATCGGCATGATGATTGTAAATTCCTCGCCGCCGTAGCGATAGGCGGAATCGGTCTTTCTCAGGCATTGTTTCATCACCTGACCGAGCCGCTTCAGGGCCTGATCTCCCTCGATATGTCCATAGGCGTCGTTGAATCCCTTGAAGTCGTCAATGTCCAGGAGCAAAAGAGTCAGCGGCTGCCGATAGCGCTTGGCTCGCTCGATTTCGATTTTAAGCTGGCGATAAAAATACCGGGAATTGTAAAGCTGTGTGAGGTCGTCGATGATGCTGAGTTCCCGGTACTTTTGTTCGCTTTCCCTCAAAGCCTTCTCGGCCTGTCTACGTTCGGTTATGTCAATGGAAAAGCCGATGACGCCGGTAATGCTGCCGCCTGGTTCCCTGTAAGGTATCTTGTCGGTTTGCAGCCATCGCTGGCCGCTGATGGTTTCAATCGTTTCGCTGATGCCGTTTTTGGGTTCGCCTGAGGCGATTACCTCCTTGTCGTCTTCCCAGTACCTGGCAGACTGGGAGGGATAAACTTCCGAGGCATTCCTTCCTTCAATTTTTCCCTTGGGCAGACCGGTTGCGTCGGCGAGCGCCTTGTTGACGCGGATCAATCTGTTTTCGCAGTCCTTGTAAAAAATCAGGATGGGCGCAGAGTCGATGATGGTTTGCAGCTCTTCTCGGTTTTTCTGCAGGTCGTAGAAAAGCAGGCGGTGAGGATTTTCCAGACCGGTCACGATAATCGCCCGATAAACGAGGAAGAACGCAAATATCTTGAAGTAGTGGCCGACAAGGTTGGAAAGGCCGTAAACGCTGATGTAAAAGGTAAAGGCCAGCTCCGAGACGATCGTGAAGAGGAGCGACCAGATCATCAATTTGAGGATCAACGGATCGAGCTGTTTGCTGCGGCGCAGCAGCAAAATCAGCGCAAAAAACAGAATTGTGCAGATTGCGTATTCGCTGACTATTTTAAAGGGTGTCAGACCCAGACCTTCGACAAAGCAGACGGGAAAGAACCTGCCGGAGAAGGCCATTGCCAGAAGCAGGATGGTTATGAAAAGATAAAAGCCGAAAACGGCGTTTATCTTGAGTTTTTTGTCGATAAACCAGGGCGCCGCCAGCAGGGATATGCTCTGCATATAACGGGCGATGAGCCAGAGCTGCGTGGGCAGATTGGCATCAAAACCCGGGAAAATTCCCATGCCCCTGTAGGTCAGGGTATGAATCAGATCGATCGAACCCGCAAACAGAAAGGCGATGCTGAGAAAGAGCACATAGTGGTTATTCGCCAAACGACGGGTGTTCCAGGCCATCAAGAAAAGGGAGAAGGCAATGACGAAGGAAAACCCTTCCGCGACGACATGAAAGAGCAGATAGCTGTACAGACTCGTCAGGTAAAGCCCGCTGCCCAGCAAGAGCCAAATGATGAAACTTTTTGAATGTTTGGTGATGATCTCTCGCAACGACATCGCCCAGGTCTCCGGCTTTTCAGTTATCAATCAGGTTAAGTTGAGCAATCATGGACAATTTACCCCTCCGCCTATAAACGGGCGACTGCAAATCCCTCCAGCTTGACGGCTATCGATCTTTGGAGAAGATCGATGGTGACAACAAACAGTTCCTTATTGTAGTCCGTTTCCACGACCAGACCTTCGATTCCCTTGAATGGACCGGCGACGATGCGGGCGCGCTCCCCGACGTGAGGATACTGCAATTGCTGCACCTCGATCTTCGAATCGACAATTCGGTGAATCGCGTCGATTGTTGCGTCCGGCACCGGAATGGCCACCGACCCGTACGGTTTTCCCAGGATGCGGACAACTCCGAAGGTTTTCAGAATATCAACCTTTATTTCATTATTGAGTATTGGTGTTTCCACGAAGATGTATCCCGGAAACATCGGGAGCATGATCCTTTTGCGCCGGTCTTTTCGCTTGCTCCACGTCTCCATTTTGGGTAGAAAGGCATTAAATGATTTCAGGAGCAGCAGGGCGTTAACACGGTCTTCATGTCGGCTTCTTGTATGAACGGCGTACCAGGGCATCTGTTTTCCTTTTTCCATTTTTGTGCGCAAGCGCCCAAGTCGTTTATAGCAAAGGATAATATTTTTCAATGGTCTTTTTTGTTTATCCGGAAATTCATGGTTTTCGGGTGATGTTTTTTTAAGGATATTTCGAGAAGGCAAATAATTAATGTTATTACAGATTAGTGGTTTATCTATTGATGTGGGGGAGTGGGAAGGAAGTCTCGCGAGTCGCGTTGCCTTGCTGCTGAACATTCCGGAAGGGGCGATTTCTTCAGTAGAGGTGCTGCGGCGGTCGCTCGACGCGAGGCGCTCCCGACCGCCCCGTTTTGTTTATCTTCTGAAGGTCCGGCTGGCTGAGGGTGTGGCTTGGCGTTTGGATAAAGAACGGGAAACTTTCGGGGCAACTGTTTCCGAAGAGTTTGAAGACGTTGCCTCGCAGGAATCACCTCCCGAGACCCTCCCGGTTTTCAAGCAGAGACCGGTTGTTGTCGGCAGCGGGCCGGCAGGGCTTTTTGCCGCTCTTGCCCTTGCCGAAAGGGGGGTGCCCGTTATTTTGCTGGAGCGGGGCAGGCCAGTGCCGAAGCGCCTCCTGGATGTCGAAGAGTTCTGGGAAAAGGGGAGGCTCAATCCCGAAAGCAACGTCTGTTTCGGAGAGGGAGGAGCGGGGACGTTTTCCGACGGCAAACTGACCAGCCGCGTCAAAAATCCCCTGGCGGCAAGGGTAAAAAAAATCTTAGTCGAGTGCGGCGCGCCTGCGGAAATTCTCGTTGACGCCCATCCCCATATCGGGACTGATCGTCTGCGAGCTGTTGTTGTAAATATGCGTAAACGTTTGATAGAACTGGGGTGCGAGGTTCGCTTTGATTCGCGCCTGACCGATCTGCTGCTGCAGAAAGGTCAGGTAGCCGGAGTTGTCGTTAATGATTCCGAAGAGATAATGACAAGTCATCTGATACTTGCCATCGGCCAATCGGCGGACGAAACCTATTGCCAGTTGGCAACCAGGGGCGCGGCGATGGCGTCGAAGGCTTTTGCCGTGGGGCTGCGCGTCGAACATCCGCAGGCACTGATCAACTCCATCCAGTATGGACGCTGGGCGGGGCAAGCCGGCTTGCCGCCGGCGGAGTATTTTCTGACGGCAAAGCTTGCCGAGCAAAACCGCTCAGTCTATTCCTTTTGCATGTGCCCCGGCGGGTCGGTGATCGGGAGCAGCGTTGCAGCTGGGGGGGTTGTGACAAACGGGATGAGTTTACTGAAGCGCAACGGTCCTCTTGCCAACGGCGCGGCTGTCGTCAATATCCGAACGGAAGACTTGGGAAGCAACGGGCCGCTTGCCGGGCTGGCCTTTCGCCGTCATTGGGAGGAGGAGGCTTTTGTTGCCGGCGGGTCGGATTATCACGCCCCCGCCCAGCGTCTGACCGATTTTCTGACAGCGGCAACAACGTCGCCGGTCGGGAGCTGTTCTTATCGGCCGGGGGTGAGGGATGCGGATCTCGCCCAAGTTTTACCTCTGTTTGTCGTTGCTGCTCTCAAACAAGGGTTCGCTGATTTCGAACGAAAAATGCCGGGCTTTGTAACCGCGGAGGCCGTGCTGGTGGGAGTCGAGACGAGAACGTCGTCTCCCGTCCGCATTCTCCGCGGAGATGATGGGCAAAGTATCAGCATTAAGGGGCTTTTCCCGTGCGGGGAGGGCGCCGGATACGCCGGCGGCATCGTCAGCTCCGCCCTCGACGGCATGAAGGCGGCGGCGCATCTGCTGGAGTCGGACAAGCACAAGGCGCGCCCCTGCTTATTTTTGTGAGGGCGGTTCGGCTGTTCCAGGTGGTTTCCGCAACTTGTGCGCCTGTTTAAGGGTTTTTCTGCCGGGGATTGAGGCGGATGTCGATAAGCAGGTCGTCGCCCCGGCGGGAGATTTTCCGAAACGAAAAACTCAGCGCGTCCGCCATTCTCTCTATGCCAAGCCCGCCGATCGCGTCCGTTCCCGTTCCGACAAGCTTGGGCGCGACGATAATCAGGAGCTGGTCAACGAGATTTTCCCGCAGAAACGCAGTGGCCATGCCGGCGCCGCCTTCGACCAGAACGGAGGATATTCCCCGCTTTCCCAGATTCTTCAGCAGCTCAAAGAGGGATATATGCCCGTTGCGCTCGCCGTCGCTTTCCAGAATTTCAACGCCCCCCTGCTGCAGGAGGCTTTTCTTTTCCCGGGAGGCCAAATCCGTGCAGACCGCAAGCGTCTTTTTTCCGTCGCTGAAGATCTCCCGGTCGAGAGGAAGCGACAAGCGGGAATCGAGGACGATTCTCAGCGGATCGCGTCCTTTGGCGAGGCGGCAGGTAAGTTTCGGGTTGTCCGTCCTGACTGTGCCGGCGCCGACCAGGATCGCGTCGTGAATTCCCCGGAGCTGATGGGCGAAGCGCAAGGAAGCAGGGGAGCTGATCCAGCGGGAATCTCCGGAGGATGTCGCGATGCGGCCATCGAGGGTCTGGGCGAACTTGAGGGTTACATAGGGAAGGCCGGTGCGGATGTATTTGAAGAAAAACCGGTTGAGTTCCAGGCACTCCTTCTCGAGAACGCCGTTTGCGGTCTTGATGCCGCCTTTTTGCAGAATTTCCACACCCCGGCCCGAAATCAGCGGATTGGGGTCGGTAGTCCCGATGACGACGCGGGCGGGATGACAGGCGACGAGCGCCTCGGCACAGGGAGGAGTCCTGCCGTGATGACTGCACGGCTCCAGCGTCACATAGAAGGTTGAACCCGCGAGCGGTTCTTTTGCCCTCTGAATGGCATTTATCTCCGCATGGTTTTCACCGCAGCGCTGATGCCAGCCCTCGGCGATTATCCGTCCATTCCTGACGATTACCGCGCCGACCAGCGGATTGGGGCTGACGCAGCCAGCCCCTTTTTGTGCCAGCCGCAAGGCCCGGCGCATGAAATTTTCATCAATAATGAGTTGTTTTTGGGCATCCATAAATTGCAGTCCTGGCGGTTTAGTTACCTTAATATTACAATTGCCCCTCCATCAGAAATCTTGAACGAATTGCGGAAAGCGGTATTTTTTTAACTTTTTTCACAGCGGATACGAGAATTGCCCGTTCCTCGCCGGATAGGGTGTCCAGGTCTCTCCCCTCGAAATAGACCAGGGCCTTGAGGCTTTCGCTCGGCTGAAACGTTTTTCAAAGAGCGCGCCCGCGCCGGCCAGGGCTTCGTCAAGCAGCATTCCATGTTTGAGCATGACGGCAATGTCTCGATAATCCTTTGCATAATGACTTTCAACTTGTGCGCCATCATGTCGGCAAGCGGGGCAACGACCATTACCCCATCCGCCGTAACCTCCGGTTTGCCGATTCTGCCAATAGCTATGTTCCCGAAAAAAGAAAGCTTTACATATTGTAAGATAGCCGAAACATTGACCGGAACAAGAACGCTGAATGAATCAGGCGTATCCTGGATGACCGTGGAATCCGCCAGGATGGGAAGGCTTTTGTAAAGCCTGGACCTATCAAGCGGCTGGTCGGAAAAAAAATCAAAATCAATGGATTGACGGTGACCAAGGCGCAGCGCAATGGCAGTGCCTCCATAAAGCACGAATCCGGACTTGGATGCGAATGCCAGAGAGGTCCAGATTGTTTGCCGGGAAGGGGGAAGTATCCGCATTTGTGGTACAAATGAATCCATCAGCATACCTTGCGTTTCGGCAGCGGCGGTACGTCGCCTGTTTCGGCAAGCCCCAGGCGGTAATGCCAGTAGTGCCACGAGCGAGGAGAGAACTGACCCGCCTCAGCGTGGATGAGCAATTTACGGGCTTTATCTTCTCCGATAGCATCCAGAACCTCGTTTGCGTCCGCAAAATCTCCAAGGTTCATGACTTGAACAACAATTCGTTCCGGATGCCTGAGCGCCTCGTCTTGATCCAGCCACCAGAGATATTTGGCGGCGAAAGTTTTGAAAAGAACGATTTCAGAATTCATAATGCCGGGATCCCTTCCAACTTGATAGTTCGGTAATGACAAATGTTTTGCAATTGCCTCCCTTGATTTAGGATATATTTTGCTAAGCATCTATTTTTACATGATGTGTATAAGAAAAACGGCCTTGAGTGTCAAGAAAATAATTCCAGCAGGGGATGAATGAGTCCGTTGATTTGACCTTTTTAATACGCTTGATAATGTGCTATTGACGGACAAAAATAAATATACACAAAAAGAGGCGGCAGGCGAGTTCTGGACGCTCCCCGGGAGGTGGTAGATTATGAATTTTTTCTGGACGTTGTGGGTTGCTGTTTTTGTTGCACTTGCCGGCGCGGCGATCGGCAGCTTTCTCAATGTCTGCATCAGCCGCATCCCGGAGGGCGTCTCGATCGTTCATCCCCGTTCCCGCTGTCCCCAATGCGGCCACCCGATCCGCCTTTACGACAACATCCCCGTGCTCAGCTTTCTTTTGCTTGGGGGGAAGTGCCGGGACTGCGGCAAGCGGATATCGTTTATTTATCCTGTCGTTGAGATATTGACTGCGTTTTTGGCGTTGATAACCTTGCAGAAGTTCGGGCTTACCCCTCTTTGGGGCGTGGCCTTCCTGTTCGTCTGCGTTCTTGTCGTGATCAGCTTTATTGACCTCGAACATCAGATAATCCCCCATGTTTTGACCCTGACCGGCATCCCTGTTTTTGCGATTCTGGCGGTTTTTTTCAGGGGGATGGAGATAAGCGAGGTCTTTTTCGGGATTATGGTCGGTGCCGGCAGCCTCTACTTTGTCGCCGTTTATTACGAAGCGCTGACCGGCCGCGAGGGGATGGGCGGCGGGGATGTCAACCTGCTGGCAATGCTGGGGGCGTTTTTCGGATGGAAGGCGCTTTTACCGCTGCTTTTGGTTGCTTCCTTCTCTGGCGCGGTTGTGGGGATTGCGGTAATGCTGATAAAGGGGCAGGATATGAAGTATGCCGTCCCCTTCGGACCTTTTCTTTCATTTTCCGCGGTAGTTTATCTGTTCTGGGGAGAAGAATTGAGCCGACTGTTGTTTAACATTGGCAAGTGAAGTGAAGATTATCACCGAAAATGTGTGATAATCTTCACACTTTAAGCGAGTTTCTTATTGACAAAAATATATTTTCATTACTATTCTATAGCCAGAATCCGGTTTTTCACAAAAGGCAAAATGAGGTTATCGGAGAAAGGAAAATAGTATTCTGATGATCAACCGATCCGATAGAAAGGGTTTCACCCTTTTGGAACTGATGATTGTTGTGGCGGTCATGGGAATCATGGCGGCCGTTGCCGCTCCGAATTATATGGAGTATATGGCTATAAGGCGCCTCAATGGCGCGGCGCGGATGGTGATGGCGGACATGATGTTTGCCAGGGAGAGTTCTGTAAATCAAAACAACAACTTCCGTGTGATTTTTAGCGGGGCTCATCAATACGTCGTTCTTGATGATGATAATGGCAATGGTTCACCCGACGCCGGTGAGGTGGCCCAAAGCAGGGACATTCAGGCAGACTATCACGATGTGACCTTCGTTGCCTCTGCGAATCCCCTTTTTTATCCGAGGGGCACGGCCTTCGGTACAACCGTGACGCTTACCAGCTCAAAGACGGCGGGAAAAAGATGCGTCAAGGTGGCCTCCACCGGCCGCGTGAAGATTGATGATTGTCCGTAGCGTAAAAGGGGAGATCAGGAGGCGCGTGTATGAGCGCAAATTGGAATGCAAACATGAATATTAGAAAAGATGAGATGAATTCGGCATACAAACCCGTCGGACAGCGGGGGTTTACCATGATTGAAAACATAATTGCCATATTCATTCTTGTTGTGGCCCTCCTGGGGCTTCTTTCCACATCCGTCATTGTCGTGAAGGCGGATTCTCTTGGAAGAACGATGACAACTGCGACCACGCTTGCCCAGGATAAAATGGAAGCGCTCAAAAACACCGGCTATGCGGATCTGGTTTCCGGGGCGGATACGATTCAATCCATGTATGCCAGGACGTGGACCGTGACAGACGATTCGCCTGCCGCCGGTATGAAGACGCTTGTGGTCAGCGTCGGATGGTCCTTGCAGGGAAGTCCCCACGATGTCACGGTGAATTGCATTGTAAGCGGCGGGGCATGAGTGGACGGAGGGGCAGTTAATGGACAGGCTGCGTTCTGAAAAAAACAGGGTCGGGAAAGACGTCTTTTGCGATGACCGGCGGTCCGGGTTTACGCTGATCGAACTGATTATCGCTATGGCCATTGGACTGCTCATTTTGAGCGCTTCTTATCGAGTTTTTGAGGTTCAGAACAAAATTCTGAAAAACCAGGAGCAAATTGTCGAGCTGCAGCAGAATGTAAGAGCTGCAATGGAGATGGTGACCCGCGAGGTCAGAATGGCCGGTTACAACCCCGCGAATGTCGCTTTCACCGGGGTTGCCGTTAGCAGTTCGCAACTGGAGATCAGGGCTGATCTGGACGGAAACGCGGGCATTGCCGGGCAGGAATATATAACCTACGCCTTTGATTCCACAAACATGCGGATTACAAGGAACATCGGCGCCAGCCCCCAGCCGTTTGCAGAAAACATCGAGATATTTACCTATCAGGCCCTGCTGGATGCTGACGGAAATGTGGCGGCGCTCAGGATAACAATCAGAGGGAGGACCGCCCTGCCCGATCCGTCCTATAGTGCCAATGGCGGTTACCGCACCTATGAGCTGACGTCTGATGTAAGGCTGAGAAACATCGCCCTCTGATAGGGAGGATACAGGAAATGATGAAGCAGAATTCGCAGATGATGATCGGAAACGAAAGGGGTATGGTTCTGGTCGTTACCCTGATGATGGTGGTAATCCTCGTGCTGCTGGGCAGTGTCGCCGTCCAGAACTCGACTACGGATTTGAAGATCGCCGGCAATCAAAAGACGGGGGTGCAGGCCTTTTATGCGGCGGAAGCCGGGATCGCCGAGGCTATAGAGCGATTGCGGGGGATATCCACGGCTGACAGTTATGCAGGGGACCCGGCCACGACGCCTGCTTCGCTTTGGTCCTCCTACATCTTTACATCAAGTTCCTGGCAGTTCTCCGATGATGCAGACTACAGCGCCAGCTATCAGAACTACATACCCACCTCCGCTTCGCACACCAATACCGCCATTACGGCGAACAGTCTCCAGTCAGCCATTTCCTACCTTGTGAAAATCAGGCACAAGACGGAATATGATGCCGAGCTGGCAGGCCACAAGCCGGTGTATTCGTCTCATTATTACGATAACGACGGCAATACGGGCATGCACTCCACCGCGGCAGCGCCGGGCAATATAATTTATTGGGGATATGGCAATGCGGCCACGCCGACCGCGGCGCTCCAGTTTACGTCGGCAGCCGCGACGGGGCACAGGCCGGTGGAAATTATCACCGGATACGGGAAAAATGGGACTTCCCTGAAAAGAATCAGGGCGGAAGTCGTCCATAACCCCGGTCCCGTGGTGGCGGCCGCCATCTATGCCAAGGGCGATATTACCGGGAACGGATCGTCTATGGTTGTCAGCGGAACCGATAACTGCGGGGCTGCCGCCGCCAAGCCGCCCACCTACACGAGGGTGCCCTCCGTGACAAACCCCAACGGCAGCCCCCCCCTGATTCCCGATCCGCCCGGGCCTCAGCAGGGGACGCTCGACATTGATATCGCAGGCTATGTGAGCGAACTGAAAGGTTCAGCCAGCACTTTTATCACCTCCGATACCAACGGAGCGACTTATGGGAGCTCTGCTAATTATGTAACCGTTTATTCGAATACTGCCAATCCTTACAATGTTCAGGGTTTGAAACTGCAGAACGTGGTTGGCTACGGGGTTCTTCTTGTGGATGGGGACCTGGAACTGGGTGGGGGGTTTGTCTGGTATGGGCTCGTTTTATCTACGGGCGTCATGACCTTCAATGGCGGCGGTTCGGGCGTCAATATCCGGGGGGCGGTGCTGGCCAACCAGACGGTGGCGATCAACGGCGGGCTGGACATTCAATACGACAGTTGCATGGTGGACAATGCCTTGAAGAACCAGTCACTCCGGATTATCAGCTGGAAAGAATACTATTGAGCTTTGGCCTTCAAAAGTTCTTCCACCTTGCCTCCCATATTCGCCGTTTCGAGAAGCTGGTCCGAGTAGAGATGCCCCAGGCGCGCGGCAAGAATCTTGTTTCGGAAGGCGGTCAACTCCTTTTCAAAGGCGTAAAGTTCTTCAGTCGTCATCGTCGCCGCAGCCGCCATACGCTCCTTGAGCAGGTTGAATTCCCTCATGACTGCGCTTTCTTCCGGATTCCTTTGTCGAGCGAGGGGAGGCGTCGGCGCTTTTGATCCCATTGCGGGTGTTTTTTGCGACGTTTCAGGGAGGGAAACGGGGGGGGCGGCGACTATAGCCGAGCCTGTCTCTCGCCGGGGCGCTAACGTATCTATTTTCATGACTGTTCTTTTTTCTATCCCCATCAATCCTCCGGGGACGTAGAAGAAGATGATATTGCCGCCCTCCTCCCAGTAATGCGGAGTTGTAAATTGCCCCCCGTTTTCGAGGTGGAGCAAATAGGTCGAATGAACGGCGGATGGAAACAGTGAAGAAAGCAGAAGGACAGCAAATAGTGCGATCAGTTTTTTCATTGTAAATACCCCTTTTTTCTTGTCTAATCCAAACCTGAGCCGGTTGTCAAGACTTAAAGAACGCTGCTCCGGAACCCTTTTATGGAACTGGGATAGGGATGAAATAATCCGGATGAGGCAGGGTATAATCATTGTGAAAAGCTGTTTGCGAATAACCTTGGAAATTCCCCCCGCATCTCCTTCGGCAAGTTGGTCCGGGACGTCAATTTTCTTGACTTCGAAGGCGTGCCAAGATAAACAAGCGCAAACTGTTACAGCAGAAGCGGTTTGCGGGGGAGGGGCAATATGTCAACAGCCAAGAAGTACTGCTCAATATGTGCATGGAGAAGAGACTGTCAGAAGAAATTCAGCATTTTTACCGATTCCACCGGCAACGTCCGCTGTCCCGATTTCACACGGGACGTTTCAATAAGGGATAAGGATGTTGAGTCTGCGGAAAAGAACTGGCAGGAGGGATAGAAAGACAAAACCGCTATACCTCGCTTTCGGGATTCTTCAGGTTGGCCTTGCGGACGACCTTTTTCTAATTGTAGAATATTAATCGGCATTTTTAAGGAGCTGTTTTGCATGAAAAATAAAATAGTCGTCCTGCTGGAAAGAGCGGTTCATAAGGCCGCGGCGGCGGGGCTTATGCCTGATTTGGAAGCGGGCGGTATCGAACTGGAACATGCCAAAGATCCAAAGCATGGGGATTACGCCTCCAACGTAGCGATGATAATGGCAGCGCAGGCACGAAAAAATCCCCGCGAGATCGCCCGGATAATTGTTGACGGAATTGCCGATGACGAAAACATCCTGAAGAAGGTGGAAATCGCCGGCCCGGGATTTCTCAATTTCACCATCCGGGAAGGCGTCTGGGCATCCCTGCTTGCCGATGTGGAGCGCTCGGGCGATGCCTATGGGCAATCAACCGTCGGAGGCGGGAAGAAGGTGCAGGTGGAGTTTGTCAGCGCCAATCCGACCGGGCCCCTGCATATCGGCCATGCCCGGGGCGCCGTCGTCGGCGATGTCGTTGCCAATATTCTGGCCGCCGCCGGATTTGACGTCTTTCGTGAGTATTACGTCAATGACGCGGGCAACCAGATGAACAACCTGGGAAAATCGGTTTTTCGGCGTTATCAGGAGCTGCAGGGGCGGCAGGTGGAGCTGGTTGAAGGGCTCTATCAGGGTGACTACATTAAGGATATTGCCGCGGAAATAATGAAGAAAGACAAAGATGTCCACCTTGACAGGGATGAGGCGGATGTTGTTCCCGAGTTCACCGCTTATGCGGCCGGGGCGATCCTGGAGGGGATTAAGGAGGACCTGAGCTTGTTCGGCGTCTCCTTCGACGGCTACTTCAGCGAAAGGGAGCTCTACAAAAATGAGTGCGTGGAAAAACTTCTCCAATCCCTTGAAGATAAAGGTATTATCTACCGGGAAGAGGGGACTGTCTGGTTCAAAACAACACTCTTCGGGGATGAAAAGGATCGGGTGGTGATCCGTCAAAACGGCCTTCCGACCTACTTCGCCGCCGATATTGCCTATCACCAGAATAAATTCCTCAGGGGTTTTGAAAGGATAATCGATATCTGGGGCGCGGATCATCACGGCTACATCCCCCGGATGTCCGCCGCCGTCCAGGCGCTGGGATATGACAAGGAGTCGCTGCAGGTAATCCTCGTGCAACTTGTCAATCTGCTTAGGGACGGAAAGCCGGTGGCGATGTCAACGCGTTCCGGGGAGTTTGTCACCCTCCGCGAGGTTGTGGACGAAGTCGGCCGGGATGCGGCTCGTTACAACTTTCTGATGCGACGCTCCGATAGCCACCTCGATTTCGATCTGGAGGTGGCAAAAAAGCAGTCCATTGAAAACCCTGTCTATTATGTCCAGTACGCCCACGCGCGGATCTGCAGCATCCTGAAAATGGCGGAGGAAAAGGGATTCAACGTGCCCATGCTGGCGGAAGTCGAACCGGCGCTGCTGCAGCTTCCGGATGAAATAGAGCTCATCAAGGCGATTATCCGCTTCCCGGGGTTAATCGTGGGGGCGGCTGAGTCGCTGGAGCCGCATCGTCTGACTTTCTACCTGAACGACCTGGCAGCGTCCTTTCACAGTTACTACAATAAGAACAAGGTATTGTCGGAGGACCTTGCCCTTTCGGGCGCAAGGTTGTTTCTGGTGCATTCGCTGCTTGTTGTTTTAAGGAATGCACTCAAAATACTGGGCGTTTCCGCCCCGGAAAAGATGTGACGGGACCTCGCCAATGGTTGCGAAAAACAGGCGCACGTTAGAATTGAAACTGGGCAAACCGGGGTTGATTCTGTTTGTCAGCGGCATGTCTGTGCTGCTGTTCTCCATCTTTCTTTTGGGGATGCTTGTCGGGAAGCACTTGGACGCCTATCCGGATCGGTATCCCGGCGGCCTCGTTGATTTAGTGAGGGGTCGCTTTTCCGGTCTGGCCATGGCCCCGCAAAAGCAGGAGATGCCGTTGCCCGATGGACAGAGGGTACAGGGCGGGACTGCAACTGGGGAAGAGGATTTCGATCTGACCTTTTACAGGACATTGGGCGAAAAAAAGAGCAGCAAGGGGATTACCGAAAGCGATAGCCTCCGCGATGAAAAGACCACCCCTTCAGCCGCCCAAAACCATTCATTATCCACAGATACGGCTGCCGGAGATGTTGTGAGGAAAGTCGCTCCGCCAAATCCCGGCCCAGCGAATCCTGTTACTGGCAGGGAAGCTGATAAGACCGTTTTGCCTGGGCAAAAAACGTTTTCAGAGGCGCCTGCTGTACCACCTTTGCCCGGCGCCGCCGCTGCCGATGAAACGCAAAAGAAGGGCAGCTTTCAGGTGCAGGTGGCGGCGTACAGGGATGTAACCCAGGCAAAAAAAATGGAGAAAAGGCTGATATCAGTTGGCTTTTCCACAACGATCACGCCGAAGGATCTCCCGGGTAAAGGGAGATGGTTTCGGGTTATTGCCGTTGGCTTTGAAGACAGGCAAAAGGCAGAGAGCGCCGCGGCGCGAATTACCCAGAAAATAAAGGGCGTGCAATGCATTATCCGTCGCAACAAGGGCGGCGGGGCTTAGAAGGGATTAAAATGTTTGAGAATCTGTCCGATAAACTTGACGTCATTTTTCGTAAACTGAAGGGCAAGGGACGTCTGGATGAAGAAAATATCCAGGCGGCTCTGAAGGAAATAAGGATCGCGCTTTTAGAGGCAGACGTAAATTTCCGGGTTGTCCGTGATTTTATTGAGGAAGTAAAAAAGCGGGCAGTAGGGCAGGAGGTGATTGAGAGCATCACCCCTGGCCAGCAGGTGGTAAAGATCGTTCATGAGCGGCTCATCGAGCTGATGGGCACAACCAGCAGCCAGATCAGGTTCGGAGGCCGCATTCCCGCGCCGATCATGCTGGTGGGGCTCCAGGGATGCGGGAAAACAACAACGGCGGTCAAGCTGGCCAGGCTTGTTGCCGCCGGCGGCAAGCGGGTCTATCTGGTCTCCGCCGATGTTTACCGGCCTGCCGCCATGGAGCAGTTGAAGGTGCTCGGCGAGCAAATCGGCGCGGGCATTTTCGATGCGGCCGGGCTCGCCGATCCGGTGGAGATTTGCAGGCTGGCCGTCGAGGAGGCAAGGAGCGGCGGCTATGAGGTAATCATCGTTGATACAGCCGGGAGGTTGGCGATAGATGTCCCGATGATGGAGGAGTTAAAGAAGATCAAATCTTTAATCAATCCGACCGAGATCCTTTTTGTAGCGGATGCGATGACCGGTCAGGATGCCGTCAATGTTGCGGGGCGTTTCGATGAACTGCTCGGGATTGACGGCGTTATAATGACAAAGATGGATGGGGATGCTCGCGGCGGCGCGGCCCTTTCCCTCAAGGCAGTTATCGGCAAGCCGATCAAGTTTGTCGGCGCGGGGGAGAAGATAGACGCCCTGGAGGTGTTTCATCCCGAAAGAATGGCTTCCCGGATTCTGGGAATGGGCGATGTCTTGACCCTGGTGGAGAAGGCCCGGGAGGCGGTTGACGTAAAACAGCAGCGGGAGCTGGAAAAAAAGCTCCGGAAAAACGAGTTTACCCTCGATGATCTGCGGACGCAGATGAAGCAGATAAGCAAGATGGGGCCTCTGCAGGATGTCATCGGGATGCTGCCGGGAATGAATAAGGTAAAGGCGCTGAAGGATCTCAAGCCCGACGAGCGCGAGCTCGTTAGGACAGGGGCGATCATTGATTCAATGACGCCGCGGGAGCGGAGAAATTACCTGATTATCGACGGCAGCCGGCGCAAGCGGATTGCCCGCGGCAGCGGTACAACGGTTCAGGATGTCAACACGCTGCTGAAAAATTAT
Source organism: Syntrophobacterales bacterium (assembly GCA_019429105.1). Lineage (NCBI taxonomy): Bacteria > Pseudomonadati > Thermodesulfobacteriota > Syntrophobacteria > Syntrophobacterales > Syntrophobacterales bacterium. The sequence goes on along the minus strand of JAHYJE010000005.1, from coordinate 26,525 downwards.
GTGGAAATGAGAAAATTAATGAAGCGGTTTACCAAGGGAGGAATAAAATCACTGCGCAGGGGAAATTTTCCCTTTTAATCTAAAAAAAAATATGATATTCGTCCCAGCTCGTTTAAGAATAATTTTAGGAGGTGGCAGTTAAGGTATATGGCGGTAAAAATCAGATTGACAAGAAAAGGCAGCAAGGGGAAGCCGATCTACAGGGTGGTGGCTGCGGACTCGCAATGCCCGAGGGACGGAGAATTTCTTGAAATATTGGGCAATTATGACCCGAACAAAAATCCTGCCGAGGTGGTTTTAAAAGAGGAGCGCATCAAACAGTGGATTGCGGTTGGCGCCAGACCAACGCTTACGGTGTCTCAACTGCTCCGCAAAAAGGGGATCGGTGTTTAGTTTTTTGTGACGAGGGAGGCTAAAGGCGATGAAAGAGTTGATTGCTTATATTGCTCGCGCTCTTGTGGATAACCCTGAGATGGTTAATGTTACAGAGGTTGTCGGGGAACAGACTTCCGTTCTGGAATTGAGAGTCTCCAAAGAAGATCTTGGTAAAGTCATTGGCAAACAGGGGAAGACCGCCAAGGCGATGAGGACCATCTTAAGCGCCGCCTCAACGAAGATACACAAACGTTCGGTTCTGGAAATTGTTGAATAGTGACAATTAATTGAATAGCAGCCATGAAGCTCATTGAAATAGGCAAGGTTGTCCGTTCCCATGGTTTGGGGGGACGGATCAAGGTCTTGTCATATCTGCAAGCGCCGGATGTGCTGGAATCTGTTTCCGATTTGTTTTTGGGAAAGAGCCCGGCCGCGGTCGTCGCTTATCCTCTGGGCGGCATTCAGAACGGGGAGGGTTTCTTCATCATGAAACTCGCCGGGATAGATGACCGCAATGAGGCCGAAAAGCTCCGGGGGCTCATAGTCTGGATGTCTGCCGAAAAGATGAAACCGCTGCAAGAGGATGAGTATTACTGGCAGGATATTATAGGCATGCAGGCATTTACAGAGGAAAACGAGCTGTTGGGACGTATTGAAACGGTGTTTCCGACGGGTAGCAATGATGTCTATGTGTGCAGGGATGAGCAGCGGGAGCTGCTGATTCCCGCCATGGCCGAGGTTATAATAACGATCGATGTTGAGCGCCGGGTCATGGTTGTCAGATTGCCGGAAGGGTTCTTTGAGCAATGATCCGTTTTGATATTCTGACAATCTTTCCGGAGATGTTTGCATCCCCCCTCGAGAGCAGCATCCTGAAGAAGGCCATTGACAGGGGCATTATTGAGGTTAATCTGTACGACATCCGGGCTTATGCCGAAGACAGACATCGCATGACGGATGACTCCCCTTACGGCGGCGGGGGGGGAATGGTGATGAAGGTTGAGCCTATCGACCGCGCCCTCAGCGCTGTTCCGTTATTGAATGAGGATGCGCCGGTTATTCTGCTGACGCCCCAGGGAGAGCCGCTTAGTCAAAAGATGGCGCAAGAGCTCGCCCGCCAGCCGCAGCTCGTCATGGTCTGCGGTCATTATGAGGGGGTTGACGAGAGGGTAAGAAGGCACCTCGTTAATCGGGAAATTTCCATCGGGGATTACGTGCTTACTGGCGGTGAGCTTTCGGCGCTGGTTCTGCTGGACGCCGTTTCGCGGTTTGTGCCGGGCGTTCTGGGAAACAGTGAATCCGCCGTGACCGATTCTTTTGCGGAGGGTTTGCTTGAATACCCTCATTACACGAGGCCGCCGGAGTATCGCGGCTGGAGAGTTCCTGATGTGCTTCTCTCCGGAAACCACCGTGAGATTGAGGAGTGGCGGCGCAGTCAGTCATTGATCAGAACAAGAAACAAACGGCCTGATTTGCTGGGAAAGGCCGAGTTGACGGACAAAGAGAGGTTGCACTTAGCAAAATAGAGATTATTTAAATGATGATGTCAAGCCATGATATACGAGGCAGACGCTATAACCAAAAATACCACAGAGGAAGATTGAAGGAGCGAAAAGAAGATGAATCCTATTGAATTCATAGAAAAAGAGCAGATGAGGGGGGATATCCCCGATTTCAGTACCGGTGATACGGTAAAGGTTTTTATCCGCATCGTCGAGGGGCAGAAGCAGCGTATTCAGGCTTTTGAAGGCGCCGTTATCCGTCGCCGCCGCGGGGACATTCGCGCGAGTTTCACTGTCAGGAAGGTTTCTTATGGCATCGGCGTGGAAAAGACCTTCCCGATGCATTCTCCCTCCATAGATCATGTTGAGGTGATCTCCCGGGGCAAGGTTCGGCGTTCCCGACTTTATTATCTGAGGAGCCTGAGGGGCAAGCGCGCCAAGATCAAGGAAGCCGAAAAATAGGGAGTTTTTTGCAAGAGGTTTCTGTTGGGGGGCTTGTTAAATGGCCAGGAACCCGGAGATGGGCAGCTTTGAGCGCCGCGCCGGCGGGCGGGGCTTTTGCGCTATTGCCGGTATCGACGAAGCGGGCCGCGGGCCTCTGGCGGGTCCGGTTGTCGCCGCCGCGGTAGTACTGCCGCAGGGGTATGAACATCCCGAGATAAACGACTCCAAGAAGCTTTCCGCCAAAAGGCGCGAAAGACTTTATGAGGTAATACAAAGAGACGCGGTTGCCATTGGCGTCGGCGTTTCGGACGTGCAGGTCATAGATTCCCTCAACATACTGCGGGCGACTCTGCTCGCTATGAAAGAGGCCGTTTGCGGCCTTTGCCCCCGCCCTGATTATCTGCTGATAGACGGTTTGAACGGCATTGTTCTGGATATCCCTCAGGAAGCCATCGTGCGCGGTGATTCTCTCAGTATTTCAATAGCAGCGGCCTCGATTATTGCCAAGGTCTCTCGAGACCGGCTGATGGAGATGTACCACCGTCAGTTCCCCGCCTATAATTTTCTTAAAAACAAGGGATACGGAACAAAAGAGCACCGGGAGGCAATCGTTAAATACGGGCGATGCAAGATTCATCGGCGCTCTTTTCATGTCGCAGGGGTTGACGATCTTGTTGCAAGCGGCAGCCTGCTGTGATGGTTGCTCCTTTTTCAGACGGGGATTTGCCATGACTTTTGCTCGGTTGGGTGTGGGGAAAAGGGGCGAAGAACTGGCGGCCGTTTACCTTGCGAAGGTCGGATACCGGATCATTGAGAGAAATTACCGGTGTATTTTCGGCGAAATCGATATTGTCGCCGAAGAAGGCGGCAGCATCGTTTTTATTGAGGTAAAGAGCAGACGTTCCATTGCCTACGGCGATCCTCAACTGGCGGTTGGCGCCAGGAAGCAGAAAAAAATTTCGATGGTCGCGCTCAATTATATCGAAGAAAAACACCAGCACAGCCGCAACGCCAGATTTGACGTCGTCGCGGTAAAAATCCTCCCCACCGGGACGACGTTCGAGCTTATCAAAAATGCCTTCGATCTGGCCTTCTAAAAATGGGTCAGGGGCGGCTTGCCGAGCGGATAGACATTGAACCCGATCTCGAAACAGGAACGGTGTTCGAGGATGTTTCTGCCATCGAAGATAAAAGCCGGCTTTTCCATGCTTTCGTAAATTCGCTGAAAATCGAGGTCTTTGTACATCCCCCATTCCGTCATGACAGCAATTGCGTGGCATCCTGCCGCGGCGCTGTACGGGTCTTCTATGTAGCTGACCTTGCCTTCTTCGCCGGAAAGGTCCTTGCGGGCGTTTTTCAGCGCCTGGGGGTCGGTGACGATGACTATGGCCCGCTCCTCGATAAGTCTGCGGGCGATGTAAATGGCCGGGCTTTCCCGGGTGTCGCCCGTATCGGCCTTGAAGGCGAAGCCGAAGAGGGCGATTTTTTTGCCGGAGAGGGTGTTGAACATCGCCCCAAGCATGCCCTGAATGAAGCGCTCCTGCTGATAATCGTTTATCCGGATGACCATCTCCCAGTAATCGGCTACCTCATTTAGCCCATAATTTCTGCAGAGATAGACAAGATTCAGGATGTCTTTTTTGAAGCATGAACCGCCAAAGCCGATGCTCGCATTCAGGAATTTTGAGCCTATCCGGCTGTCCATGCCGACGGCGCGGGCAACCTCGGCGACATTGGCCTCCGCCTTTTCACAAAGGGCGGAAATGGTGTTGATCGAAGATATTCTCTGGGCGAGAAAGGCGTTGGCGACAAGTTTGGAGAGCTCGCTGCTCCAGATATTGGAGGTCAATATCCGTTCCCGGGGAACCCAGTGGGCGAAAATGTCGGCAAGAATTCCCCTTGCCTTGAGCCCCTCCCCGGTTTCCCGCGACCCGATCAGGACGCGGTCCGGGTTTTCCAGGTCACGCACGGCGCTCCCTTCGGCGAGAAACTCCGGATTGGAAAGGACATCAAAATGGATCTCCTGCTTCCCGCTGTTGAGGATTCTTTCCATCGCCAGGGCGGTTTTTACAGGCAAAGTGCTTTTTTCGATCACGATCTTCGCCGATTGCGAGAACTCCAGAATCTGCCGGGCGGTTTTTTCCCAGTACTGAAGATCGGCGGCAAGCCCCGCGCCGAGGCCAAAGGACTTGGTCGGGGTGTTGACGCTAACGAAGATGATCTCATTTTCCCGGATGCCTTGTTCGATGTCGGTGCTGAAAAAGAGGTTTCTCCCCCGGGAACTCCGGACAAGTTCATCCAGCCCCGGTTCGTAGATCGGCAGACTGGCCGAATTCCAGGCGGCAATCCTTTCAGAATCAATGTCCACGACCGTAACCCGGCAGTGGGGACACTTGTCGGCGATCATCGCCATCGTGGGGCCGCCGACATAACCGGCGCCGATACAGAGAATCCTTCTTTCAGTCATTGACATCCTCTTGAAATTGAATAGAAATCGGTTACGCGCATTTTAGTTTTTTATCAAGCCGGAAAAATAGGCGATCGTTTTTCTCAAACCCTCGTCAAGCTGGATATGCGGTTCCCACCCCAATTTTTCTCTGGCCAGCGCTATATCCGGCCGCCGCTGGGTCGGATCGTCCTGGGGAAGGGGAAGAAAAACAATTTTCGAGGAGGAATTTGTTATATCAATAATTTTTTGGGCGAGCTGCAGAATGGTAAATTCCTGAGGATTTCCGATGTTGACCGGGCCAGTAAATCCTTCCGGGGAATTCATCATCCGGATCAGCCCGTAGATCAGGTCATCAACGTAACAGAAGGAACGGGTCTGGGCGCCTTTGCCGAAAACCGTTATGTCCTCCCCCCGCAGCGCCTGAACGATGAAATTGCTGACGACGCGTCCGTCGTTCACCGCCATGCGAGGGCCGAATGTATTGAATATTCTGACTATTTTTATATCAAGATGATTCTGGCGATGATAATCCATCATCAGGCATTCGGCCGCCCGTTTCCCCTCATCGTAGCAGCTTCTGATTCCGATCGGATTGACTCGGCCCCAGTATCCCTCCTCTTGGGGATGCATCTCCGGGTCTCCGTACACCTCTGAGGTTGAGGCCTGCAGGATTCTCGCCTTCACCCGCTTGGCCAGCCCCAGGGTGTTGATGGCCCCCATCACGCTGGTTTTGATCGTTTTGATCGGATTATACTGGTAATGGACGGGGGAGGCCGGGCAGGCGAGGTTATAGATCTGATCGACTTCGAGGTAGATGGGATTGATGATGTCGTGGCGGATCAGTTCGAAATTTTTATTGTTTAAAAAGGGAATGATATTATCCTTGCTGCCGGTGAAAAAATTGTCGAGGCAAAGAACCTCCTGACCTTCGGCGAGCAGGCGTTCGCAGAGATGAGATCCTATGAAGCCTGCGCCGCCGGTAATGAGTATTCTGTTCATCGTTTCTGTACCTCTGGTTAGTCTTTTAATGCAAATTTTCAAAAAAACAGGTTGATGGTTCGTGCCGATATCATATAAAAGCAGCAAGCACAAGTGCCGGGGTTCGTGAAAATTCGCAGACAGTGCCTCCGGCGCTCCCAATGGCGGTATCCCGGGAAAAAGGCAAATCATGAAAAAAAATATCAATAAACAAAGCAAGCAGTTTGCGGATAAAAAGGCGGCAGCGGAAAAACCTGCGATTTCCGCGGAAATGTTCGCCCCGGCGCAGAATGCCGACCGCGATTACTTTGGGACTCTTTACCTGGTGGCAACCCCCATCGGCAACCTCGAGGATATTACCTTCCGGGCGGTGAGGGTTCTGCGGGAGGTGTCCCTTATCGCGGCGGAGGATACGAGACACACCCGGATACTTCTGGAAAGGTACAACATTTCGACCCCGCTTACGAGTCTGTACGACCAGATTGAAAGAGAAAAAAGCGGGTTGATTATAGCAAGGATGCTGGGGGGCAAAGACGTAGCCTATGTATCGGATGCGGGCACGCCGGGCATCTCCGATCCCGGGTACATTCTGGTACGAGAAGCCGTCTTGCGGGGCATTAAAGTGTCGCCGATTCCGGGGGCTTCGGCTCTGATTGCCTCGCTTTGCGTTTCCGGCTTGCCAATGGAAAGTTTTGTATTCATGGGTTTTTTGCCGTCAAAGGCGTCAAGGCGCCGACAGTTGCTGACAAAACTGCGCGAAGAGGAAAAAACTGTAATATTTTACGAATCGCCCAACAGGCTGAGGGAGTCCCTGAACGACATAAGGGAGATCTGGGGAGACCGCAATATGGTGGTTTCCCGGGAGGTGACGAAAATCCATGAAGAGTTTGTGCGTGGTTCGGCGACGGAGGCGCTTGCCGCTTTCCAGGGAAGGGCAGTCAAAGGCGAGCTCACATTAGTTGTTGCCGGTTTTTTAAGAAAAAAGGGTGAAGTTTCGGATGAGGAAATAAAAATGCGGGGCGAAGAGTTGATTGGAAGTGGAGAGGAATCGCTGTCGAGAAGGGATGCGGTAAGCCGAATTGCCCGGGAGACAGGCGAATCCCGCAGGCGCATCTACAAGTTATTGTCAGTTTAGCATGCCCTTCCGGATACTATTTTCTTGAACTGGCAAGTCGGGTGTGATAACTGCTACAATGATTCAGCCTTGACAGGATTGGGGGATTTTTTCGTGACAGGCGATAATATTGCCGCTTTGCGGAGGGGATGGCGTGATGGAAGGTTTGACCGGTGTTGATGAAGGGGCAGTTATTAGCCAGGGGCGCTTGCTTAAACCGGATGATAAAATTTATGATCTTGTCGATGCAATTGCGGCGGCGGAATCTCTTTCCGGGGGTGCCGACAGAAGAAAGGCCAATCCGGAAATAATTTACGATCTTGTGGATGTAGTTGAAAAAAGGCCGAAAATGGCGTTTGTAGATGCGGGGCTCCACGACGAGATTATGAAGCGGGCCGTTGACATTGCCGAAAGAATTGCCAGGGAGGTGATACCTGATATCGCCGAGCGCGTTATCCGCGCGGAGATAGAGAAACTGAAAAAAGAATCCTGACTGGTTGGAACATGAATATCCCTAATTTTATTACTCTGCTGCGAATAATTCTCGTGCCGGTTGTTGTTATCCTGTTGATCCAGGGGTCATTCATGAAGGCCCTGGCGGTATTCGTCATCGCGAGCATTTCCGATGCGGTTGATGGCTTTCTGGCGCGGGTCATGCATCAGCAGACCGTTGTCGGCGCATATCTGGATCCGATCGCGGACAAGGCGCTTCTGACCAGCACATTCGTAACCCTTTCCATTTTGCATGTTATTCCCGCCTGGCTTGCGGTCATCGTAATAAGTCGCGATTTTATGATTCTGCTGGGGATTTGCGTATTATTCATCATGTCTGTTTCCGTGGAAATTCACCCTGCCCTGGTAAGCAAGATAACGACAGTCTTGCAGGTGAGCACTATTTTTCTGGCGCTTTTTATTCGCTGCCTGCCGGAAGGGATCGATCAGGGGTGGCTCATTATCCTGTATTGGGGGACGGCAATTTTTACAATAGTTTCAGGATTGCATTATATGTTTCGGGGCTTCAATCTTCTTAACAATGATGCAAAAAAGTGACATTTGCCTTGACAACAGGCTCTTTTCTTGTTAGACGACGAACCCTTCCGCAAGGAACGTATGCTACAGGCACGTAGCTCAGGGGGAGAGCGCCATCCTGACGCGGTGGATGTCCAGGGTTCAAATCCCTGCGTGCCTACCATATAAAAAAGCCATGCCTTCGCAGGGGGGCTGTTTTTTGTTATAGCGACAGAGCAGCAGGGTCTTTTTAAGTAAGTGGGGCTGCTTTTTCGGGGCATCATTGCCAAGGCGCTGGTGCCCTTTCTTAATAGGAAAAGAAGATGGCGGCAGACATAATGGTTACGCTCCCGGATGGAAGAGTTGTTTCGCATCCGGCGGGAACGGCAGTCAGGGACGTCCTGTCATTGATGGCAGGCATTGGCGACTCCGCTTTTGTGGCGGCAAAGGTAAACGGCGTTTCGGTCGATTTGACTTGTCAGCTTCAGACGGATGCCAGAGTCGAGCCGCTGGAGGCCTCGTCCCCGGAGGGGCTTATGATTCTGCGTCACAGCATGGCGCATGTCATGGCGCAGGCCGTTCAGGAGTCTTTCCCTGATGCCCAGGTTACGATTGGCCCGGCTATAGAAGATGGATTCTATTATGATTTTGACTATGAGCCCGGGTTCGCTCCTGAGTATCTGGCGCAAATCGAAACCAGAATGAGGAAGATCGCCGCCGCCAATTTGCCCTTTGAACGGCGCGAGGTGAGCCGTTCGGAGGCAATCGAAATTTTCCGGGGAAAAGGCGAGAAGTATAAGGTGGAGATTATAGAAGATCTTCCCCGGGAGATAGAAACCGTAAGCATTTATTCCCAGGGTGGTTATACGGATTTGTGCAGGGGGCCGCATATCCCTTCGACCGGGATGATCAAGGCCTTCAAGCTGCTCAACATTGCCGGCGCCTACTGGCGGGGCGACGAACACAACAAGATGCTGCAGCGCATCTACGGGACGGGATTCGCTTCTCAGAAGAGTCTCGATGAGCACCTGCAGTTGATAGAAGAGGCAAAAAAGAGGGATCACCGCCGCCTGGGCCGTGAGCTTGACCTGTTTCAGATAAACGACGAGGCTGGCCCCGGACTGGTCATTTTTCACCCGAAGGGGACGATGCTCCGCACGATCATCGAGGATTGGGAGAAAAAGGAGCACCTGAAACGCGGCTATGGCCTGGTCATGGGACCCCAGATTCTCAAGGCCGATCTCTGGAAGCGTTCCGGTCATTTTGACCACTACCGGGAAAATATGTACTTCACCGAGGTGGACGAGCAGACCTACGGCATCAAGCCGATGAACTGCCTTGCCCACATGCTGATCTACAAGTCAAAGATCCGTTCCTACCGGGATTTGCCCTTGCGCTATTTTGAGCTGGGGACGGTGCACCGGCACGAAAAGACCGGGGTATTGCACGGGCTGATGCGGGTTCGCCAGTTCACCCAGGATGATGCCCATATCCTCTGTGCGCCGGAGCAGCTCAATTGCGAGATCAAGGCAATTGCCGAGTTCGTGCATTACGCGATGGAAATTTTCGGCTTTGAATATGAGGTGGAGCTAAGCACGCGCCCGGATAATTCGATTGGCTCGGACGGGGACTGGGAGCTTGCCACGGGGGCATTGGAAAACGCCCTCAAGGACAGCGGAATTCCCTATGAGGTGAACGAGGGAGACGGCGCCTTCTATGGCCCCAAGATCGATTTCAAGATCAAGGATGCCCTGAAGAGAAAGTGGCAGTGTGCGACAATTCAGTGTGATTTTACGCTGCCGGAGCGTTTTGATTTAAGTTATATAGGCGAGGATGGGGAAAAGCACCGTCCCGTCATGCTGCACAGGGTTATTCTGGGTGCAATCGAAAGGTTTATGGGGGTTTTGATCGAACACTACGCCGGCGCCTTTCCCCTTTGGCTGTCCCCTGTCCAGGCAGTGATCGCGACTGTAACGGATAAACATATTCCCTGGGGTGAAGAGGTAAAAAGAATTCTTGCTGATGCAGGCATTCGGGTGGAAGGTGATTTTCGCAATGAGAAGCTGGGCTTCAAGATCCGGGAAGCCCAGATGCAGAAAACGCCTTTCATGCTGGTGATTGGCGACCGGGAGATGGCAGCCGGCAAGGTTGCCCCGCGGCAGAGGGACGGGAAGAGCCTCGAGGCAATGACGCCTGAGGAGTTTATTGCCCTTGTAGAGGGGCAATGTTCGCAGTTTAAATAGAAAGCGGAGCTTAATTTTCCGAATGAGCTTCCGGAGGTGAACCATAGCAAAAGATTTAAGCATAAACAGGGAGATCAAGGCCGCTTCGGTCAGGGTTATTGATGATGGGGGAAAGCAGCTCGGGGTGCTCTTGCTGAACGAGGCGCTGGCAGAGGCTGCAAAATCGGGACTGGATCTGGTGGAAGTTTCTCCCACCGCCGATCCGCCGGTATGCCGGATTATGGATTATGGGAAGTTCCGGTATCAGCAGAGCAAAAAGGTGCAGGTCGCCAAAAAAAGCCAGACGGTGATCCAGGTAAAAGAGATTCGCCTGCGGCCTAAAACTGAAGAGCATGACCGCGATGTAAAAATAAAGCATATAAAGCGATTTCTGGAAGAGCACGACAAGGTGAAGGTGACGGTGATGTTCCGGGGGCGCGAGATAGCCTATACCGACATTGGCCGGGGATTGATGGAGTCAATAAAGGAAGCGCTTGCCGATGACTGTGTCATCGATCAGCAGCCAAAATTAGAGGGGAGAAACATGGTGATGATTCTTTCTCCCAGGAAATAAAGTGATCATCTAAATAAAAACAAAAGCGACGGGCCGTAAAATTCGGCCCGTTGCCCAATAAAAAAGCGGGGTGAGGGAATGCCAAAAATCAAGACACATCGTGGCGCGGCGAAAAGGTTTTCTGTGACCGGAACCGGTAAAATTAAAAGAAACAAGGCCTTTACCAGCCATATCATGACGACAAAGACAACCAAGAATAAGAGAAATTTACGGCAATCGGCGATTCTTGACCATGCAAATGCCAAGGCAATCAAGAAGCTGATTCTCTACAAGTAGGATGTAAATTTAATGGTCAAAGGCGCAGGGGTTTGATTTGCCGTCTGCCTCTGACTGGGGAGATAAGGAGAGATGCGATGTCCAGGGTAAAGAGAAGTTTAACGGCCAAAAAAAAGAGAAGAAGCATTCTGAAGGCGGCGAAGGGTTTTTTACTTTCCCGTGGTAAGTTGTTGAGGACGGCCACGGAGGCGGTAAACAAAGCCATGGCTTATGCCTACCGCGACCGCAGGGTTAGAAAGCGGGAATTTAGAAGCCTTTGGATTGCAAGGATCAATGCGGCGGCCCGGATGAACAAGATATCGTACAGCCGCCTTATTGATGGCATGCACAAGGCGAGTATCGAGATTGACCGCAAGATGCTGTCCGACCTGGCGATTTACGACCCGCGCGGTTTTGAGCAGATAGTAGTAATTGCCAAAGGTGAGCTTCAAGCATGACGGGAGAGCTGGGAACTCTCCGCGAACAGGCGGAAGCAGAGCTGCTGAAGGCGGAAACGGAATCCGAGTTTCAGGAGATTCGAACCCGTTATCTTGGGCGGAAGGGCTTGCTCACCGGGTTGCTGCGCAATATCGCCAATGTGCTGCCGCAAGACAGAGCCTTGTTCGGCAAGGAGTGTAACGAAGTCAAGGATTTGATTTCGGCGAGGATCGACCAGAGGCTTGCAGATATAATTGTTGCCGGCAAAGAAAAGGCCCTGCGCTCCGAACGGATTGATGTGACCCTGCCGGGTCGGGGAGTGCGGTATGGCAGTCTCCATCCGGTCACGCAGGTTCAGGAAGAGATATGCGGGATTTTTGCCGGACTGGGTTTTTCCATTGTGGAAGGACCAGAGGTCGAGCTCGATTATTACAATTTTGAGGCGCTCAACATTCCCAAGGACCATCCGGCCCGCGACATGCAGGACACTTTTTATGTTGACGACAACATAGTCTTGCGAACGCACACCTCGCCGGTTCAGGTTCGCACAATGGAAAAATGCCGCCCGCCGGTCCGAATTATTTCTCCGGGCCGGGTGTATAGGCGCGATTCCGATGTTTCCCATACTCCGATGTTCCACCAGATAGAGGGGTTGCTTGTCGATGAAGGCATTACCTTTGGCGATCTGAAGGGCGTCTTGACGGTTTTTCTGAAGCAGGTGTTTGGCGAGGAAACAGCCCTGAGGTTTCGTCCCAGTTTCTTTCCCTTTACCGAGCCCAGCGCCGAGGTTGACATCCGGTGCGTCATCTGCGGGGGAAGCGGTTGCCGGGTCTGCAAACAGAGCGGCTGGCTGGAGATTCTGGGGTCCGGCATGGTTGACCCGGCAGTGTTTAAAAATGTCGGATACGATTCTGAAAAATTCACCGGCTTTGCCTTTGGCCTCGGGCTCGAACGGATTGCGATGCTGAAATTCGGCATCTCTGATATCCGTCTTTTTTTCGAAAATGACTGGAGATTTCTAACCCAGTTTTGAGCTTTATGTTCAGGCGTCAAGCTTAAGGTGCGTCAACGGCGACACTGGACTACTTTATTTTCATCATCGATTCCGTCGGCGCCGGGCCTTGACATTCAATGGTTTTGCGCTGGATAAGCAAGATTCGGGATTCGGCAGTCAGGGGTTTTTTATATGTTAGTCAGTCTCAAATGGCTTCGCGATTATCTGTATGTGGATCTTTCTCCGCAAGAGCTGGCGGATAAGCTTACCATGTCCGGTCTGGAAGTGGACTCCCTTAATATCAAAGAGCCCGCTTTCAGCGGGGTTAAGGTGGCAAGAATCGTGCGGATGACGCCCCATCCGCATGCCGATAATTTGTCCCTGTGCGAGGTTTCTACCGGGACTGTAAGTTATCCGGTTGTCTGCGGGGCGAAGAACATAAAGGTTGGCGATACAGTTCCGCTGGCAATTGTCGGGGCGGTTCTGCCCGGGGGGCAGGTGATCCGCAGCGCCAAAATCCGCGGCGAGGTTTCCGAGGGGATGCTCTGTTCCGAGGAGGAATTGCAAATCGGTGCGGATGCGTCGGGAATCATGCTGCTTTCTTCGGAACTTGCCTGTGGTGGAGACTTGGCGGAGTCCCTGGACCTTAATGACGCGGTGCTTGATATCGGCGTCACCCCCAATAGATCAGACTGTCTTTCGATTATCGGGGTTGCCCGCGAAGTAGCGGCAATCACAGGGAAAAGTGTTCATTATCCGGATTGCAGTGTTGCTGAAAATAATGACGATATTGCGAACATGACCTCCGTAACGATTGAGGATGGCGATCTTTGCCCCCGTTATACGGCGCGCGTTATCAAGGATGTCCGCATAGGCCCCTCGCCGTTCTGGCTGAAAAAGAGATTGGAGGCGGTGGGACTGCGTTCCATCAATAATATTGTAGATATAACCAATTTCGTGATGATGGAAACCGGGCAGCCCCTCCACGCTTTTGATTTTACGCTTCTTGCTGGTGGGAAAATAGTCGTAAGGCGTTCCCGGGCTGGGGAAAAATTTGTTTCCCTCGACGGCAAGGAGCGACTTCTGCCGGCGGAGGCCCTACTCATCTGTGACGCAGAAAAACCGGTTGCCATCGCCGGGGTGATGGGTGGAATCAATTCAGAGGTTATGGATGACACAACGACCATCCTGCTGGAAAGCGCCTATTTCAACCCCTCCTCCATCCGGCGCACTGCCCGCTCAATGGCAATGGGTACCGATGCGGCCTTTCGCTTTGAACGCGGGATCGATCCGGAGGGCTCTGTCCGGGCTCTGGACAGGGCTGCGGGGCTGATGGCCGAATTGGCGGGAGGAAATATCTGTCGGGGGATCATCGATCAGCATCCCGTAAATGTCGCTGTTGCCCGGGATATCGTTCTTGATTTGAAAAAAGTCAACAAGGTCATCGGTACGGCTGTATCTTTCAATGAAGTTAAAGCAATCCTTGAGGGTTTGGAGATGACCGTCAGGGAAGCTGAAGAAGATGTTTTCCTTGTTACCCCTCCGTCCTGCCGCGTTGATATTACGCGGGATATAGATTTAATAGAGGAAATCGCCCGCCTTTTTGGCTATGACCGAATTCCCGCTACCTTGCCGCTTGTTTCGGTAGTTGCCGAGGAGCCGGGTAGCAAGAAAAGAAGGGCGGAGGCGGCAATCCGCCAGATTATGAACGGGGCCGGCTATACGGAGGTGATAAACTACAGTTTCATCCCGCCCTCCTCAGCGGACGATCTCCTGCTGACTTCGACCGATGAGCGGAGGCGCCAGGTGCGCATTAAAAATCCGCTTACCGAAGAGCAGTCCGCCATGCGGACCACGATGCTTTACAGCCTGCTTAAAAATGTATCGAAAAACAGTGATTCGGGCCGCTCCGACCTGAAGATTTTTGAAATCGGCAGGACATACATAGGCTCTCAGGAAGGGAAACAGCCCCGGGAGTTTAACAAGGCGGCTTTTTTGGTAACCGGACAAAGATACGAGCAGCGATGGCATTTCCCGGATTTGAAGGCGGATTTTTATGATTTAAAGGGGTGCTTGGAGAACATATTGGAGGTATTGAAGGTTGCGAGCCCTTCTTATCGCGCCGCTTGCGGCGAGCCGTTTCTTCACCCCGGCAAATCCTGCGAGGTCTTCAGCGAGGAGGCGAGAATCGGATATTTGGGGGAGATTCATCCGGATGTGCTTTCTTGTTTCGGCGTTGCCGGTCCGATCGTGGCTTGCGAGTTTGATCTGGAAATGATGATTGCGCACGCTGCCGCAAAAAGGGCCTTTGCCGACATACCCAGATTCCCGGCAAGTTCGCGCGATGTAGCCTTTCTTACGCGCCGCGAAATAGAGTCCGGCGAGCTGCTTGCGGCCGCGCAAAAAACAAACGAAGAATTGCTTGAAAAAATTGAGATATTTGATGTATATGAGGGCAAAAATGTTCCAGAGCGCACCAAGAGTCTGGGATTGAGGTTTTTATATCGAAGCGCGGATAGAACATTGACGGATGACGAAGTAAATGCCGTTCATTCAAGGGTTGTGGAAAGAGTAATTAATGCGTCAGGGGCGTTGATAAGATAGTCAAGGAGCAATCATTCAGGAGGGGAAAATGACGAAGATAGACATTATTCAAAACGTGTACGAAAAGTTGGGGTTTTCCAAAAAGGATTCAGCGAAGATCGTCGAGTCTGTTTTTGATATAATCAAAGACAAACTGGCGGAAGGGGATAAAATAAAGATTTCCGGATTTGGAAATTTCGCGGTCAAGGACAAGAAATCACGCCGGGGCAGAAATCCCCAGACTGGCGAAGAGATTGCCATTTCCGCACGGAAGGTGTTGACCTTCAAGTCCAGCCAGGTTCTGCGCAAGGCCCTGAACGACTAATACCGGATGCGGTGTTGGGGTGCCTTGAATAATTAATTTATCTTCACGCCCGGCCTGGGCTCGACGAATGATGGAAAAACTCCACCCCCCTCGCGTTCGAGGGAAGAGAAACGGTTCGGGGTGTTTCTCGTAAAATGTCGATAATCTGGCTCGTCGCATTGGAAGTGGCTGATGGACACCGTTCCCGACAAGACCTTTTTTCGTATCGGCGAGGTAAGCAAAATTCTGGGGGTGCCTCCTTACGTGGTACGCTATTGGGAATCGGAGTTTAAAGAGGTAAAGCCTTCTCGCACCCGCTCCGATCAGCGTCTTTACAAGCGTCAGGATGTTCTGAATTTGCTTGTTATAAAAAGGCTCCTGTATGAGGAGAAATTCACCATCGATGGGGCCAGAAAACATCTGCGGGGCAGCAAGCGCAATGATGGGGCCTCCGGCGGTTTGTCGCAGGGCGAGCTAATCGAAGAAATCAAGGATGGTCTGCTTTGGATCAGAAATAAAGTAGGTTGAGTGGAAGAAAAACCACTGTCCGCATCTGTAATGCCAAAAGAGCCGTTGAGAACGAAATGTTTTCAGCGGCTCTTTTGTTCTTTTGGTCTGAAACCCAGGATCTATTTTTTGTTTGCCCTTTTTGATGCCTTCAAGGGGTTTATTTTCTGTTGAGCTTCCTTGGTGTCTGCCTTGAGGTGGGTTGCCGTTGGGCATTTGCCAGTTCGCCATTTGGAGGCAGGATCGGGATAAACCCCGCAGTAAGTCACTGCCTCATATTGAACCGCCTTTGTGCAGCCTTCGCATTTGTCAATTACCGGCTTGCATTGTCCACCCGGGTAACCACACCCCTTCTTTGCCATGAAAGCACACTCAATCCCTTTTTTAACCGTGTCGCAAATCATTCTTTTATACCTCGTCCTTTCTCTATTTATTCCATTTGAAGAAAAATCACCTTAAAAAACCGGCCTGCTTCCCATAACATTCTGGAAACCCAGGCCGGTTTATTGCCTTCCCAAACGTGCGGTTGGCTATCAGAACAAAAGCTTTATGTCAAGAAAAATTATAGCAGAAAACTTCGTTGCTTGAACTGATATCCCTGCATTCATTCTGGCGAATAGATTGACTTGCAAAACCGTTTGTGTTAGGCAAATCCAAATCACGGTCGGGGGAGTAGAGGGATTCGCTATTATAGGCGCCTAAACAGGCTGCTTTTAGTGGTGGAACCATCCGCTCTTGTCCGAAAACCTGAATCAGTGCGTGGTGGTTCTTCTGATGAAAAAAGCAGCGATGCTCGGTATTTTTTTTCGTTCACTGACCATTCAGATTTCCTTTAATTTTCATACTATGCAAGGCATGGGCTTCGCCTTTTCCATGCTGCCCTTGATGTGCTCAAGAAAAAAAAGTGAACTTAAGGATAAGGAAGTTTTTCTTTTGAGACATTTGCAGATGTTCAGTACGAACCCGTATCTCGTTCCCGCAGTTGTCGGCTCCGTTGTCAGGATTGAGGAAGATGGCGAAGGGGGGCGTGAAGCAGAGGATCTCAAAAAGGCGCTGATGGGTCCGTATGCCGCAATCGGCGATTCATTTTTCTGGGGAGCGTTGCGTCTTTTTTCTTCAGCATGGGCGGTGTTGTTGGCAGTATCCGGAAGTTTTTATGCCCCGCTTATTTTTCTTATGCTCTTTTCGCCCGCCCAGTTAATGGTTCGGGTGGGCGGGTTTTTTCATGGTTTTTGTTCGGGATGGGGTGGCTTCAATTATATTCGCGCTCTTGACCTTCCCCGGGAGTCGGAGATGCTGCGTTATGGGGCGCTGTTTATATTGAGCATTGTGGGCGCTGTTTTATCCGTTTCTGTTGAATATTCGGGACAGTTGCTGCCGCAAAATGTCGGTTATCTTATTGGTGTCGTAATTTTTTTAATCTCTTTAGCGGGGGGGCGACGGGCAATCTCTGCGGAGCAGCTCCTCTATGGGATTGCCCTGTTTTGCATGGTGCTTTCTATCTGATATGGATATAGCTAAGACATTCGAAATAAAGAACAAGTTGGGGATTCATGCCCGGGCAGCCGCAAAGATCGTGGAAACAGCCAATCGCTTCAAAGCGGACGTAGTTCTGGAAAAGGACGGCTACGAGGTAAACGGGCGCAGCATTCTTGATATTCTTACCCTTTACTGTCCCAAGGGGAGCCGCTTGACAGTTCGTATTACGGGAATGGACGCGGCAGAGGCGATGGAAATGCTCTCCATTCTTATCGATGGGAAGTTTGGTGAGATTTGATGGCAGGAAACTGAGGGATTGCATGGACGACGATAAAACCAAAACTTTTGTGATGAAGGGAATAGGCGTCTCCCCCGGGGTTGTTATAGGAAAGGCGTATCTCTTCAACAGGATGGACATACAAGCGCCGTTCTGCAAACTCGGCGATGCGGATTTGATCCCATCTGAGATTGATCGTTTTCTGGAGGCTCTGCACGAATCGGAAACACAGCTTCTGGAACTGAAAAAAAAGCTCGTTGATTCCGGCGGCGGCATGGAACCGCTTTATATCATCGATGTTCACATCATGATCATGCGCGATCGGAAGTTCATAGACCTGACGATGCAAAACATCCGGGAGATGTCCGTCAGCGCCGAATGGGCGGTGCGAATGACGCTGGAAAAGTATCAGGAGATGTTTGACCGGATGGAGGATGATTACCTCCGGGGCCGGATAACCGACATTCAGCATGTGGGCCAGAAAATTATCAATAACCTTGCCTGCAAACATCATGCCCCGCTCGAGATGCCCGAAGGGGTAGTTATAATCGCCGCTGATTTGTCTCCTTCCGACACAGCTCAGCTCAAGATCGATAAGGTGCTGGGATTTGCCACGGATGTGGGGGGGAAGACCTCGCATACGGCCATCGTTGCCCGCTCGATGGAGATACCGGCAGTTGTCGCCTTGAAAAGCATTACCAGTGCAGTCAGCACCAACGATGACATTATCATCGATGGTTCATCCGGAGTGGTCATTGTCAATCCCGATCCTGAGATCAGGAGGCGGTATGAATGGAAGAAAAAACTCTACGAAAAGGCTCAGGACGATCTGCTGGATTACGCAGGTCTGCCTGCGGTAACAAAGGATAATCACAGGGTGGAAATCGGCGGTAATATTGAATTTATTGAAGAAATTCCCTCGGCTATTCATCACGGCGCAGAAGGTATCGGCCTTTATCGCACGGAATTTATCTATATAAACCGCCAGGAACTGCCGGACGAGGAGGAACATCTGGCCAATTACCGTTCTGTCGTCGGGGTGGAAGGACTTTCCTGGGCGACGATCCGCACCTTTGATCTGGGGGGCGACAAATTTTTTCCCGATAAAAAAAGTTTTCATGAGATGAATCCACAGCTCGGGATGAGGGCAATCAGGTTTTGCCTGAAGGAGAAAGAGCTTTTTAAGGTTCAGTTGCGTGCAATCCTGCGGGCCAGCGTTTATGGGAAACTGCGGATCATGTTTCCGATGATTTCCGGGATGGAGGAGATCCGGGAGGTGAAAAGCATCTTGGCCGAGGTGAAAAACGACCTGTTGTCGGAAGGGATCCAATTAGGGAAGAAAATTGAAACAGGAATCATGATCGAGATACCCTCGGCGGTCATTATCGCCGACCAGTTGGCCCGGGAGGTTGATTTTTTCAGTATCGGCACCAATGACCTTATCCAGTACACCCTGGCCATTGACCGCATCAACGAGCAGGTAAGTTATCTTTATGAACCCCTGCATCCGGCGGTGCTGCGACTGATCAAGAGTGTTGTCGATGCCGGTCACAAGGCCGGAATAAGGGTGGCGATGTGCGGCGAGATGGCGGGAGAGCCGGCCTATACGATGATTCTTGTCGGAATGGGACTCGACGAACTGAGCATGAACCCGCTGGCAATTCCCCGGGTGAAGAAGATCATCCGGGGGATTACCTTAAAGGCGGCGGAATCCCTTCTTGAAAAGGTGTTGACCCTTTCTTCGTTAGAGGAAATAAAGACCTTTGTCGGAGAAGAGATGCGCAAGCGTTTTCCTGAAGATTTTTCCGAAATCAGCCTGTGAAGTGCCCGGAAGAAAGGGAATAATGTCCGTTCTGTCAAGAATAAAAGGGGGCGCTGCCGGTATCGGTGTTCGCCATGCTGGGAGCATTTATCGGGAGCAAAACTTTCCTTTTTCATTGCTTGTCCACAAGGTGCTTTCACGAGTAGCGGTTTCTGACGAGATAGTTGAAAAGCTGCAATCAATCGCACAAAAGGGTGTTGTCGTCTATGTTCTAAAAAACAAAAGTCAGCTCAACAGCCTGATTATAAGAGAACTGGCGCTCCGCAAAGGAATTCCCGAACCTGTTTACAGCCATGATGTCAACATGATAATCTGGCAGCCTTTTTGCGAGGCGCTGAGGGTAATAAGCTCCCATCTTACCCACTGGGTAATGAGAAAAAAAACGGTTAATTCAGAAAGGATGAATCATCTCGATAGGCTTGTCTACGCCGGGAAAACCGTTATTATCCACCTTGGGGAATCGGAGATATTCGAAAATCACTTTGTTGAAGAGACGCTCAAACGGTTGCTCGAGATTCAGGAGAGTTCAGCCGTGCCGATATATCTGTGCCCGGAACTGATCACATACGGAAGAAGGCGGGAGAGAGAGAACGAAAATATATTCAACATTCTCTTCGGCCAGAGCGACTCGACCGGATCGCTGCGCCGGTTTGTGACATTTTTGAGGTACGCAAGCAGGGTCTCTGTTATTTCAACCGAACCGGTCAATCTCTCTGAATATATAAGCGCGGACAAGGATATAAGTCGCGAGTCTCTGGCGCGCCAGCTTCGGGAGGAGCTGATCGGCAGGATCGATGAAGAAAAGGAGGCGATAGTCGGGCCGCTCCTGAAGTCCCGGGACGAGATAACGGAAATGATCATGCAGGATAAAAAGATGATCTCGTTCATGGAAGAAATGGCGGCGCAAGGAAAGAAGGGCGGAGGCAATTTACCGGCCATCAAAAAAACGGCCAGAAGATACCTCCGTGAAATTTCCTCCGATTACAGCGAAACAGCGGTAGAAATTTGGGAAAAAATTCTCACCTGGCTCTGGAACAACATTTATGACGGGGTTGTAGTGGATGCAGATGGTCTCGCAAAGATTAGGCAGGTTTCCAAAAAAATGCCTTTTGTTATTATTCCCTGCCACCGCAGCCATTTCGATTATCTTCTGCTTTCCTACATATTCTACAAAAACAACATCCAGATGCCGTTTGTAGCCGCGGGCAACAATCTCGCTTTTTTCCCCATGGGTTACATTTTCCGAAAATCGGGCGCCTTCTTTCTCCGGAGAAGTTTCAAGGGCAATGTTCTCTACGCCGAGGCATTAAACCGCTATGTACAAGCCCTCCTCAAAGAGGGACTTCCCCTCGAATTTTTCATCGAGGGCGGGCGCAGCCGGACCGGAAAGATGGTGATGCCCAAGTATGGGCTTCTTTCCATGATCATCGATGCCTATCAGGAGAAGGCATGTGAAGATCTGGCGGTGGTTCCTGTTTATATTGGTTACGACCGGGTGATCGAGGAGAAGGCCTATCTTGAGGAGCTCGGAGGCGCTCCCAAGGCGAAGGAGAAGGCTACCGCCATGATCAGGAGCGGCGGCCTCTTGCGAAAAAGATATGGCCGTGTCTATATGAATGTCGGTGAACCTATTCTGCTGAAGTCCTACTTGGCTGCTCAAGAGAAACCTATGCAGGAGATGACGGTTGGGGAACGCCAGCGACTCTACCGGCAAATCGGCTATAAGGTTGTCCGTGAGATCAACGAGGTTTCCGTGGTGACTCCCTTTTCGCTGACCGCAGCCGCCCTTTTGTGTTACGACCGGCGGGGCATCTCTCTTGGGGAACTAACGGAAGTGATTGATCTTTTTTGCAAATGCCTCTCTTATTGCCAGGCGCCGTTCGCAATGACCTTTGCCGACCGGGAAAAGGCTTCTGCGGAAGCATTGAACCTCTTTGCTCAGTCCGGGCTCATATCCCGCATGGGGGCAGAGGATGAAGAGGAGGAAGACGTCGAGGAAGTTGTTTATTCGCTGGAGGATGACAAGCGCTTGAATCTTGAGTACTACAAAAACAATATCCTGCATTACTTTATTCCTTTCAGCTTTGTCGCGACAGCCATTCTGGCGACTGCGGAAGATATGATTCCAGTGAATAGAATTCATAATGATTTCATCTTCTTCAAGCGTCTTTTCCGCCATGAATTTATCTTTGATGACCAGAAAGACAGTCTTGAAGAACTCAAGGAGTTACTTTGCTATTTTTACGATCAGGGCATGATCGATATGTTTGACCGGGATGAAAAGTCCTGGATAGAGGTCAAGGGGTTGGGAAGAACGAAACTTTTGCCCTTCTCCGGCCTTGTGCAAAATTATACCGAATCTTACTGGGTGGCAATCAGGGGATGTTATCATCTGAAGAAAGGGCCGAAAGCGGAAAAGGAGTGGCTCAAGAATCTGCGCGGCTTGGGGGAGAGGATGTACCGCAAGGGTGAGATAAGAAGGTCGGAGGCTCTTTCGCAGTCGAACTACCAGAGTGCAATACGATACCTGCAGGATGTTGGCATCATTGCCATTCAGGAAGTGCCGGAAAAGGGAGAAAAGAGATTGACCAAGCGCTATGTGCTGGCGGAAAACAAGGTGCAAATGGAGTCGCTGCGCCGCCGTCTGTTTAAATTTCTCTAAAAAAACACAACCGGGCGGCGCTTTCCTTTGGCAACAATGTTAGCGCCGACAGGTTGTTTGTTGCACCAAAGCTGTTATTTTTTACCCCGGATCGAATACAGAACCGCTTTACCCCGGTAAATCGCCGCATCGCCCAGCTCTTCTTCGATTCTCATAAGTTGGTTGTACTTCGCCAGTCTTTCCGTCCTTGACGTGGAACCGCTTTTGATCTGCCCGCAGTTGGCGGCGACGGCGATGTCGGCCATCGAGGTGTCTTCCGTCTCCCCCGACCGGTGCGAGACGACCGTTGTGAAGCCCGACTCGTGGGCAAGCTTGATTGTCGCAAGCGTTTCCGTCAGTGTGCCGATCTGGTTAAGTTTTATGAGAATGGAGTTTGCCGCTGCGAGTTCGATTCCCCGCTGGAGACGCTTGGGGTTGGTGACAAAGAGGTCGTCGCCGACAATCTGAATTTTTGAGCCAAGGGTCTCCGTCATCATTTTCCAACCGTCCCAGTCGTCTTCGGCGAGTCCGTCCTCGATGGAGACAATCGGATATTTTTTTATAAGACCGGCGTAATACTTTACCATCTCCTCGGATGTTTTTTCCGGTTTCTTCTCCGCGGCCATTATGTATTTGCCTTTGCTGTAGAACGAGCTGGCTGCGGTGTCGATGGCGATTGCGCAATCCCGGCCCGGTTCGTACCCGGCCCTTTCGATCGCCGCAACAATGAGCGCAAAGGCCTCCTCATTGGATTTAAGATTGGGGGCAAATCCACCCTCGTCACCGACTGAGGTGTTGTAGCCCTTCGCTTTCAGGACTGCCTTCAGGTTATGAAAGACCTCGGCAACCATGCGAATGCCTTCGCGGAAGCTGGTCGCGCCGACCGGCATGGCCATGAACTCCTGGATGTCAACGTTGTTGTCGGCATGCTGGCCGCCATTGATGATGTTGGCCATCGGCACCGGAATTTCATGGGCGATGACGCCGCCGATGTAGCGGTAAAGCGGCAGCTCCAGAACCTCCGCTCCGGCTCTTGCGCAGGCCAGAGAGACGCTGAGAATGGCATTGGCGCCCAGTTTCCCCTTGTTTTCCGTCCCATCGAGCGAGAGCATCTGCCTGTCGATTTCCCGCTGATTCAGGCAGTCCATCCCGACGATTTCCGGCGCTATCTTGTCCATGACGTTGTTTACGGCCTTCAAGACGCCCTTGCCCAGATAGCGTTTTTTGTCACCGTCCCGCAACTCCACGGCTTCATGTTCACCGGTCGAAGCGCCCGACGGCACTGATGCCCGGGCTGTAATTCCGGAGGCAATGGTTACCTCGGTTTCGATTGTCGGGTTCCCGCGTGAATCGAGAATCTCTCTGGCGTTGATGCTGATGATTTCTGTCATTGCTGCCTCCTTTTTTGTTATAGGTTGAAAAAATATTGCATGGTCTCCGAAACTGCAATCATGGGCGGCAGGGGGTTGATAATTATTTCTTCCCTGCCATTCTTGCGGCGAAGATATAAAGACTTTCGTTTTCCTATACCAACAGGCGATGCTTTTCAAGCCGATTTTTCCCGCCATCAACGAAAGTTTCTTGCTATGAAGGGCGACGTCAAGTAGAATCGTGCAAACTGGAGGGGGTGCGTTGGAAAACGGGATAAAAAGGACGAAATTGTTTCTTCATTTGAAGAAATGGCTGGAAAGGGCAGCGCTGGATTACGGGATGATCGCCGCCGGAGACAAGGTGCTGGTTGGCGTTTCCGGCGGGGTGGACAGCATGGCTCTGCTGAGTCTGCTGAATACCCCGATGCTCTATCTTCCCCCTTTTGCCGTCATGGCTGTACATATCGATCTGGGTTTCGACCCGCAGGATATTGGCGCCGGGGTTCTTGCCCGCTGGCTGCAGGAGGGGGGCCATGATTTTGTCATTGACAGGACGGATATCGGGCCGCTTTCTCATAGCGACTACAACCGCAAGAACCCCTGTTTCCTTTGTTCCCGGCTTCGCCGCAAGCGGATCTTCGAGATCGCCGAACAGCATGGCTGCAACAAGATCGCCTTTGCCCATCATCGCGATGACATCATCGAAACCCTTCTGATCAATATTTTTTATGGGAGGGAGATAAGCACGATGGTTCCCGATCAGTCGATTTTCGGGGGAAAACTGCATATAATCCGGCCGCTCGCATATATGGAGGAAGCGCTGGTGAAAAAGTTTGCCGCGGAACAGGGATTTCCTGTTATTGAAGAGCTCTGTCCTACCAGCTCTGTTTCCCGCCGTCGCTACATAAAGGATCTGCTCAAAAAACTTGCCGAGGAGAATCCCGATATAAAGGAGAATATCTGGAAGTCAATGGGCCATGTCAAAACCGATTATATTCCGGCAAAGCTGGGCGGAAAATGATATATTAGACCTTGGTTGAATTGGCAGGGGAGACGGGAAAAATGAAGGAAAAAAAGGAGACGGGGGAAAAGTCCATCTGTCAGAACAAGCTGGCGAGGCTGAACTACTTTATCGACGAAACCTATGAAGCCGGGGTTGTCCTGCAGGGGACCGAGGTAAAGGCCCTCCGCGATGGCCGGGCCAACATCAAGGACAGTTATGCCAATATCAGGGACGGGGAGCTTTTTCTCTACGATTTGCACATAAGCCCCTATTCGCACGGCAACCGGGAGAATCACAACCCGCTCCGGGTGCGGAAGCTCCTGCTGCACAAGCGCGAGATTCGCCGCCTCTACGGAAAATCCCAGGAGAGGGGACTTTCGCTGATACCCCTGCGGATGTACTTCCGCAATGGGAAGATAAAGGTGGAGATCGGCGTGGGCCGGGGAAAGAAGCTCTATGACAAACGTGAGGATATGAAACTCAAGGAGGACCGCCGGGCGATTGAGCGGGGGCTGCGGGAGAGGAACCGATAGGGCGTATCCTATAAGTCAGCCGCAGGGGTTTATGTATTATGCGATGACGGTTTCATGAAGAGATATTGCATGGTTGACATCGCATTTATTATATCGGCTTGACATAAAAGGAAAAGATGCATAGGCTAAAGCCAGGAAGTTTTCAAGGTTTATTAAAGATATTGGGGGCGTCCCGGTTTCGACGGGGATATTTGAAGTTGCATAAGCGTACCGAGGTTCCTGCAGGCCTCGTAAAACAGGCAGGAAAACATAATCGCAGATAATTACGATTACGCTTTAGCCGCTTAGTCGGCT
The DNA here is from genome assembly GCA_019429105.1 of Syntrophobacterales bacterium. Taxonomy (NCBI): domain Bacteria; kingdom Pseudomonadati; phylum Thermodesulfobacteriota; class Syntrophobacteria; order Syntrophobacterales; species Syntrophobacterales bacterium. Next base: position 1,359 of record JAHYJE010000005.1, on the reverse strand, counting down.
AACGTTCCCCCGTTCCCGCCTGTCGGAGCGGTTTGGGGGCGTCATGAAGGCAGGATAACCGCTCTTGCAAGCCTGGGGCAAGAGGGGCGAAAAATTAACAGGATAGCGATCGCGGGATCCTGCTTCCGGGAGCCCGCAAAAGCGAAATCCAAATCAGAAGATACGTACGTAGAAAGTGCAATGGAAGGTTTCCGGACGCGGGTTCGACTCCCGCCGCCTCCACCAATTTAGTTATGTAATTTAATTATGTTAGGCTTTTTGGTGCTACCACTTTTGGGTGTCAGGTTGGTGTCAGCTTTGTCGGGCGCTTTCGTTCCCGCATAGATGTTGCGCACGTCATCCAGTTCCATGGAAAAGTACCGTTCAAAGGCTTTATTCGTGCTGTGCATGGTCGCCCGTTTAATCTGATCCGGTGAAAAGGCGTGGCGCAGCGCCTTGGCCGATGAATGACGGGTGCCACCGTATAAGTCAACGTCGCCTATGTCCAGGTTCGTGCCGGCAATCTTCCACCATTTATAAAGCAGGCGCGGGCCGAATGCTTCCCCTTCAGTGGCGCCGCATACGCCCTTTGGATGCCTGAAAAAGGGAATCGACGGTATCGCCGGCGGAAATGTTTTGATAATCTCTATATCCTCATCAAGCAGGGGGACATATTCGGGTCGTTTCTCTTTCGGATCGGGGATCAAGACCATCTTGTTTTTCAAATCGAAATCGCCTTCCAGGATGCGAATAAGTTTGCCCGGTCTGATACTGATGTAGGTAGCCAGCCACTTTACGCCAATCCATATTTTGGGATTGATGCTGTAGGAGCACCGGTTGACCTCGTCAATGATGGTTTGCTGCGTTTCTTTGTCAATTGTTTTGCGGAAACCGAGCTGAAAGGTGATGGAAGGCATCTCGGGAACACTGTCAACGATCTTTCTTTTTCTCGACCAGGTCCAGAAATCGTGTAGGACCGATTTCATTTTGGCGCGGGTCTTATCGGATATGTCTTCCCGGTGATAAAGGAAATCCTCGATCTCTGCGTAATTTATTTCCTTGATTGACGTTCCCTTAAAATAGTCGATAGCCTGGTGAATATAGTGCCTCGTGTTGCTATAGGATCGGGGTTTTATCTCACGGTAATTTTGTTCTAACTGACAAGCTGGAAGGAAATGCGCGATATTGAGTTATGAGAGACGGCATCGCCGACAATACACCTGACCAGAAACTCAAGCACTTCCTCGTGCCGAAGATTCTGCTGATTGACGAAGTCGGCTTCGACCGACTCGAACAGAATGATGCGCGAAACGCCAATCTCTTTCACAAAGTCATCGACGGCAGATACTGCAAGGGTTCGACAATCATTACAACCAACAT